>CAZGYS010000755.1:0-3170 GCA_964530305.1 uncultured Leptospiraceae bacterium | reverse complement strand
CGAGCCTAGGTGTACACCTCTAGCACGAATTATCCTAATTCCGCTGCTGAAAATAAACCCCGAAGAGTACTAAAAATCCACGCCTCGTCCAGTAAAATATGGACCCGGCGGCAAAATTGGCTTGCCAGGGGCCTGGAAAAGGACCGGCTATAGTCGTATGAGGAAATGGTTTAATGGGCTCCTGATTGTCCCCGCGGTGCTGATTGCCGGACTGCTGGGCGCCTGCAAGGGCGGCACGGTCGTTAATAATAATGAAATCGATCTGGCGGCGGAGCTGAATCGCCGTATCCGCGAGCCCATGTCGGATACTCGTCAAATCCAGGTGTATCTGGCCACCAATCGTAAAACCGCGCGCAAAGCCGAGGCGTGCTCCAATAGATATTTTACCGTCGAGTTCGACGACGTGGTGAACTTCGGGATCTGTCCCGTCAGCGTTCCTCGGAGACATAATATCGGTGCCCTGGACGATACCGAGGATCGTTCAGCCAATCGCAATACCTATTTTCGCATGGGATCCTATGAACCCATCCCGGGCCAAAAGTTCTTCCAGAAAGTAGGCGGCCTGCCGGGCAAGGAAGTCATGCTGTTCGTCCACGGTTTCAACGTCCAATTCAAGGAAGCGGTGTATCGCGCCGCGCAGATTGCCTACGACGCGAAATTCCAGGGGCCCGTCGTGCTCTATACCTGGCCCGCCGGGTCGAGGGGCGGGTTCCTGGACAGCATTCGCGTGGACGCCACGTATCGCCAGAATCAAAAGAATGCGGCGAAGACCATTCCCCTGATGGCCGACTTCATTGATCAATTAAGCAAGCAGGGTAAGACCGTTCATCTCATGGTACATTCCATGGGACACCAGATCGCCCTGCCGGCGTTGGAGTCACTGGTGCAAAAAGGCCGCTCGAAAATCGTCGGCGAACTCGTCTTGAACGCACCGGACTTTCCGGCCCGAGAATTTAAACGCATAACGCCGACCCTGCGCCAGGCCGCGCGCCGCATTACTCTCTATTGCTCTCCGGGAGACAATGCCCTGGTCGCCTCCGAAAACGTAAATGGCAACAAGCGCATCGGACAGTGCATGCGCGTGAGCGGCGTCGACGTCATTAACGTGAACGAAGTAGACGCGCCCACCCTGGGCATCGGCGGACTGGGGCACGGTTACTATTCCGGCCGCGCCATTTTAACGGATCTCTTCCAGGTGTTGCTCGGGATCAAGGTGGAGAAGCGCTTGTTTATTCGCATCGGCAATCCCCGGGGCGGCGAAGATTACGTGCTGCGAAAATAGACCAATATAATCACGGAGAAACGACGGTATGAGAAAATACGCCATGGCGCCGCTGGGCGCTTTACTGTTCGCCGCCTTGCTGGCGACGGGTTGCAAGCCCACGGTGGAAATCACCGGTAAGGAACGCGAAACCATTTTGAAGACGGCCGATCCCATGACGGACAATCTCATGACCGCCTTCAACGCCGGCGACTACGCCACGTATTCCCGCGATTTCAACGAGCCCCTGAAGAAGGCCTTGAACGACAAAAAATTCAAGGAAACCCGGACGATGATCACGGGCAAACTCGGTGTTTATAAATCGCGCGTACTCAATACCGTCGTGCGCAAGGGCAAGTATGATATCGTGATCTACAGCGCCGTCTTTGAGAAGGAGCGGGGCGTGCAGGTTCGCGTCGTCCTGGAAAAGGCCAAAGACGTCTACAAGCTGGCCGGGCTCTGGTTTAATTCGCCGAAACTGCGCGCTAAATAAGAATTACCACGTTCATCGCGGGAAGGCGGCGGCTTAGAGCTCGCCGCCGTTTCTTTCGATGGCTTCCACGTTGAGCAGGAACCCGAACAGCAAGTGGGTACTGCGCAACGTCCGATCAAAACGATCCGTGTTCAGTTGATGATTGAGTCCGGACAATTCGACGCGCATGCCCACCGTCGGTCGGAAGAAAATATTCATCCCCAGACCCGCGCCCACGGTCTTGCCCGTGGCGGTGATGGAGCGTTCCTGAAATCGCAGGGGCTGATAGTTCAGACCGGAATGCGCGTTGGAAGAGAAACGCGTTACGCCCGCTCGGACCGTGATATAGGGATCGAATTTCGTGCGCGAAAGAATGTGCCAGCTCAACGACCCGAGCACCGACGTTCCCTTGAACAGTTGATAACCGCGCGGCGCCAGCATGACCGTTTCGGTTCCCAGCAGATCCACGGCGAAAGCCGATTCGCCGCCGATGATGGGAAAGGACTCCTGCTGCCGACCGTCCACGGAATAGGATAAAATGGTCATGCCCGCGCCGATGTGATCCGTAAGGCCGTAGTCCAGATTGACTTCGGCCATGCCGCTCATCCGGGATTCGAAATTAACCACGGGCGCCGCGTTCCCCGAGCCCGCGTTAACCGCGGTCCTGCCGGCCACCGGAAACAGCGCGAATTGCGCCATGCCCGCCTGCGCCCGGGAACGCAGGGCGCTGTTGTATTCCTTTTCGCTGTCGATCAACGTTCCGCCCGTCTGAATGGGCATGCCCGCCGCGAACGAGGCCAGCAGCGCGCCCCGGTAGAATCCGGGATCCGGATTGGCCTTGGGCGTTTGCGCAAGGAGAGGCGTGCCGGCGCATAGCAGCGCGAAAAATAGGCCCACGCCGCCCGTCGCGGCGCGCGAAAGTTTTGTTTGAATGTAGTTCAACATCTGATACACCTCGCCGGGATTTCAACGCGACCATAACAGGCCGCCGGGAAATCCGCAAAACAATGGTATATTACTCATATCCAGGGCGAGCGGTCGCACCGGATTATAAATCGCCCCCTTTGATGGATATACGGTCCGGGAAGGGCCCGTGTCGCAAAAAATCAGCGCCGCAGGGCGTACAGGGCGATTGCCAGGGCGGCCGCCGCGTTCAGGGATTCCACGTTGTCGGAGATGGGGATGCCGATTTTGCGGACTTCATGGAGCTCGGCGGGGGGGGCAGTGTCGGGGCGCGGTGCTCGGGCTTCCTCGGGCAGCCCGCGGCCTTCTTCGCCGATGAGCAGGGCGAATTTTTCGGGTACCGTCAGTTCACGGATGTCTTCGCCTTCCGCGTCCAGGGCGAGCACCGGTACGTCGGCTTCATGCTGCCTGCGACCGAGCTGTTGTGTTTTGAGGGTTCAGGGTTCGGGTTTAGGGTTTAGGGTTTAGGGTTGC
>CAZGYS010000754.1:0-3174 GCA_964530305.1 uncultured Leptospiraceae bacterium | reverse complement strand
CCCGACCCGGGTTCAGCCCACGCGGAATCGGGGCTGGAGTATTACTCCCCGTATCGATCCTGAATACATGAGTTGATTCAGGCCCGACGATTCCCGTCCGACGCGCCCTCCGGGGCGACGTCCGCGGGAGAGGTATGTTTGAACGGAGAAATACATGAGTGAAGATTTAATCGGACGGCTGGAGTATCGAGGCTATGTGATTGGAGGCGTGCTGGACCCGGACTTTCACCAGGTCATGCTCAAGGCCGAACCCGTCGGAGAAGGACTGCTGGAAATTCGGGATATGATTACCGCGGGATTGCGAGACAACCCCGATTTCGAGGAACGCTTCCAGAGCGGTGTCGCGCAACTAAAGCAGGCGATTGATCGACAGCTGGGTTAGTTGACGACGGTCGGGCTAGTTGTTCGACGGCCGCTCAGGCTTCCCCATAAACCCGCCGAACTTCCTCGGCGATGATCGCCAGACCTGCTTTCACATCGGCTTCCGCCTGCGCGCAACTCACGCGAATGCATTCCTGTTTGTGGCGCCAATCCTCTTCCAGGCCCGGAAAAAAATAATGTCCCGCCGCGACGATTACTCCCCGTCCCTTGAGACGCTCGTATAGCTCGGCCGCCCTGATCGGCAGGTCCTTGAACCAGAGCCAGAGAAAGAAGGCACCTTCGCGAGCGTGAACGCGATACTCCAGCGCCGGATCCATGCAGGCATGCAAATGGGCCGCGGCATCATGCATGCGCGTCTCGTAATGGGGGCGCAGGACGTCGCGGCTGAGTTCCATGATTTTTCCCGTTCGCGTCAGTTCACGGGCAAGCACCGGACCCAGGCTTCCGCACGATAAATTTACCACCGCGTTCAGGGATGCCAGGGCCTGAATGATTTCCGCGCGCGCGATTACGATGCCCGTCCGTGCGGCGGGAATCCCGAGCTTGGAAAGGCTCATGGTAAGAATCGTGTTTTCATCCCAGCCGGCCGAAGCCTCCGTATAGACCAGTCCCGGAAACGGCAACCCGTAGGCATTATCGATTATGAGGGGTACGCCCGCCTTGCGAGCTTCCTCGCCCAGGCGATGGACTTCCTCGTCCGTCATAACATTACCGCTGGGATTCGTGGGCCGGGAAAAACAAATCGCCGCGATGTCTTCGCCGACGGAAAAATCGTCGAAGTCGACGCGATACTTGAAGTCGTGGTCGTCCAGTAATTCGATGCGCGGGCGGCGCGCGCTGAATATGTCCCCCGCGATGCTCGTATCCGTGTAGCCGATGTACTCCGGAGCCAGAGGCAACAGGATTCGCTTGCGCGATCCGTCCGCGTAGTCGCCCGCCAGCAAATTAAACAAAAAGAAAAATGAATTCTGACTGCCGTTGGTCAGGGCGATGTTTTCCGGACCCAGGTCCCAGCCGCATTCACGCCGCAGGAGGCCGCGTAATTCATCCAGAAATTCGGTTTCGCCCCTGGGGTGATCATAGATACCCACCATCCTTTCGAATTCATCGCCTCGCGCCAGCACCTGCTCCATCCGAGCACGCAACTCCTGCTCCACCGCTGGGATGCGCCCGGGGTTGCCGCCCCCCAGCATCAGCAGTTTTTCGGGCCCGTTGAGGCCCGCGTCCAGATCTTCCATCAATTCCTGAATCCCGGTCCGCCGGGTGAATTTTTCTCCGAACTTTGATAAACGCATATTCCGCTTCCGATGTGATTCCAGTGTGATTAACGAGCCCTACCCGTCCACCGGATTGGCTCCACCCGCGGAGGCCACCCAGGCAAGCGCGGCCAGTGCCGCGGTTTCAATACGCAGAATAGACGGCCCCATTGCGTAGGAACTCCATTTCCGCCGGCGAAAGTAGTCCAGCTCGTCGGGAGCAAATCCGCCCTCGGGACCGATTATGAATGTCGGAACACCTACAATCCCCTCGGCGCCGGCCGCTTCCCCCAGCCGGGCCTCGGCTTCGGGATGAGGAACCATGGGATGCGCGTTCGGCGGCAAACAAGCGTGGAGTTCCGACAAATCGCACTCGGGCAGGAGTTCGGGCAGGTGAAAGGCTTGAGACTGGGCACCGGCCTGCTCGAAAATCCGCCGCGCTCGTTCGGGTGAAATCCGAATCCGATCCGAACGACGATAGCGAACCGGCACGATGTGGGATACACCCAGTTCAGTCGCCTTTTCCAGCAGCCAATCCCAACGTTTCCCGCTCGGCACGGCCGTGCATAAATACAGGGGTCGTAGAACCTCCCGCCGAGTCCGGTCCGGTAGGAGTTCCGACACGGAACGCTGGTCGTCCGCCAGGGGGCCGCATAATCGCACTCCCCGACCATTGCCGATGTGAACCGGTTCACCGGGCCGGAGGCGACGGGCTCGAATATGTCGGAACTCCTCCGGAGTGAGGGCCAGCGGCAGGGCGGGTTCATCCCGAAAGTCCCGAAAAATCAGAAACATGGATTCCCAGTCCCCCCGGGGCGGATAAATGTCAAACTATCGCCGGCCGGGCCGGCACCTGTCCGCAAGCAGCCCCGGAAATGGTAGTTAAAGCAATGGGACAATGGATTGACATTCCCATGGGAACGGTTATGAATAAAGTGCTGTTCAAGGGCAATATGGTCAGGTATAAAGACCGCATCGAATCGCAAAAAAAACGCATGATGCAATGGCCATAATGTGTTTTTTTCTACACCATAAGAGATTCAAAATGCCGGACGAGATTCAGGTCTCACCGGCATTCCAATATCAATAGTTCGACGGATACACGAAAACAGACGAAAACAAACGCAGACCAAGATAAGCAAACACACAATACGGACGAAAAAACCGATATGGAACGGAGCGTCATTTGGCCTCCAGGGGAGAACGGACAACTTCCCGAGCAGTGATCCGACAACCCGCGAGGAGGTCACCATGGCAAGACCGGGACCACAGAGTTTCGAAAAACGACAGCGCGAAAAAAAGCGCAAAGAGAAAAGACAGGAAAAGCTGGAGCGTCGCGCCCAGCGTAAGGAAGCGAAAGAATCCGGCGAAGATGATGAACTGGCCGGCTCCGACATAGCCGATATCTCCGATATCGTTCCCATCGCCCGGGATGAAACCGAGGAGAACGAAGAGGAAACCGGGGACGAAAACACCACGCCTCAGTGAATGGGGCGGGAACCGCCGTCGGCCGCCGAGAAAAGCGCCCTTTGCCTTG
>CAZGYS010000753.1:0-3192 GCA_964530305.1 uncultured Leptospiraceae bacterium | reverse complement strand
GGGGCTTGCTCTATTGCGTGGCAGCCCTCTACCAGCACGATCGCACCGTCATGTCGGCGCGCCACGGCGAATCCCTGGTGCTGGGAGGCTGGTTTCGCGGCCATGGACGCCCGGTCCCTCAAGCCACCTCCGCCATTCTCTTTTCCGAATACGCGCTCCAGTCGCCTAATTCGGTGACCGGACTCGCCTTTACGAAAGACGGCAGACATCTCTTCTCCGCGACGAAAAGCGAAGTCATTCGCTGGTCGCTTCCGGACGGGAAGTTGCCGCGGCGCGTATCCAATCCGGGTGACGGCTCGGTCTTTTTGGCCCTGGCGGGACGTCGTCGCCTCGTCGTCGGCCGAACCAGGTCCTACACCATCTTTGACGCGGACACCCTGCGGAAAATAAAATCGCATCGCTTTGAAACCGGGCGAAGCCTCTTCGGTGGCGCGGCCTGCGCGAACGGTCGTCTACTGGGATGGCTCTACGCTAAGAAGGCCATTGTATTTTATGACTTCATCGCACGCGAGACCCTGCTTGTTGTTTCGCAACCCGATGGCGGACGCACGGCGATTCGAGTGAACCGCGCCTGTACGCTGGCGGCCATCGCCGATGGGAAAACCCTGCGGCTCACGCGATTGAGTGACGGCACGGTTCTGCGCACATGGCGGTCAAACTATGCGGGTGTTTCCGGGCAGGGCACGCTGGACGGCGGGCTGTTCACACCGGACGGACGTTTCCTGCTCTTCGCCGACCGCGGCGAATTGAACATCGCGGGTTTGCCGCGAGGTCCCAGGCGCGGCTACAAGGCGATGAGCTTTTCCCCGAAAGCCGTCTGGTGCGGCCCGCAAAAACTATTCTCCCATGATCAGCTACGCGAGGTGCGCGGCCTTCGGTCGCCGTCGGGACCGAAACTACGCCGGATACTCAAGACGCGGGGTGCTTCCACGTTCACTTGTTCCGGGGACGGCCGATACCTTGCGACCACGGATCACCAGCTCGTCCGCGTGTGGCGGCTTTTTCGTCCGGGCCTCGCCTCACTCCCCTGACTGTCGATGCCGCAGGAACAGATAGAGCGTGAACCCGGTGGCCACGCCCGGAATGGCGCCCAGCAAGATGCAAACCCAGCCGTGGCGTATGCCCTTCGTGCCGCGTTCATGGAGAATCCAAACCGCGAGTATCAGCCAGCAGACGATTACGTCCACCGAATAGCCGGTACTGTACACATTTACGAATCCCGCCCCGAAAGCGCCCAGCAGGTCCGGATTGGCCAGGAAGGGCGGCCCCATGGTCGTAAAAAAGAAGACGGTAAAGCCGATGCCCAGCAGCCCGAGCAGCGAATAGTAGAGATTGCGATTCATTGCTCCGGACTCGGGGCCTGAAAATCGCCGGTCAAGCCGATTCCCGGGGGACTTCCGCGGGCTTGATTCCCACTTGTTCCACGCCGATTAGAGTTTCAGGAACGAACCAAAATTCGCCCGATATTCGTCCAATATAGGAAGGGCATCTCGCCCCAAATTATCAGGATAAATCGGGGTGTGAGCCCGCATCTCCGTTGTTCCTTGGCCGAGAATGAATTTATTTGGAATTAGAATGAAGATGCACCGTGTGCTGATTACCTGCCTGCTTTCAGTCCTGCTCCTGGCGGGATGTCGGGCGCCTGAACTCTATAATGCGGCCGATCCCACTTCGGGGGAATGGCAAGCCTGGAGTTTGCTCCGTTGCGCCGCCGGTGATCCCGATTCATTCTGTTACATCGGCGTGAGTCCTATTGAACCGGTGTATCCTAATCATTCGGCCTGGAACGACTATATTAAGAACGACGGACTCACCGTCTTGACCGGGACCGGAACCAGTTGCGTGGGCACGGAAACCCTGCGGCGGGAATGCGTGCACGCGGGCATCATGCGCAAGGTAACGACCACTCGCCCTACCTGCGCGGACCTGACGGCTTCCGACAATTTGGCGGCCATGGAGTGGTTGTGTCGCGACGATAGCGGTCAGGCGATTTTTACGGCGACGGGATTCAAACCCGACAAGAAACTCTCGGACCTGTTGGACGCCGCCACCGGCGGATGGCGATCCATGAGCGTCACCGTGACCGACGGCTTCTCCAGCGGCGTGACCGCCGCCACGCAACCCTGGCCCAATCCGGTGGTCGTGGACAATGACGGCATCGGCGCGGGCCAGACTTCATCCGGCACCGTCTACATGATCACGGCGAACCCGGCCTTCGCCACCAATACCCTGGATCAAGAAAGAGTCGCCCTGGTGGTCATGCCCGGCGTCGTGCTTACGGGAACCGCCGCCACGAGTGAGGTGATCGTGCGCGTGGCCGCCACCACGAATTTCATCTGGCTGGAAGGCGAAATCGATCTCGACGGAGATACGGCGGCTTTCGAAATCCAGGGCAATTTCATCGAGGGGCGCGGCCTTCGCGTTTATAACGGAAGTGGTCCGGCCATGCCCCTGGTCGGCGGCGGCAATATGCGCTTCTCCCAGCTCTACCTGGCCAACATGAGTAACGGCATACTCTTCAACGTCCCGCACATTCGCATGAGCGAAGTCGCCGTTCACAACGTGACGTCGGCCTTTAACCTGGCCACCGCGAACAACCTGGTTATGAACGTCGTGGTGACGGGCGGCGGTTCGACGCCCATCTCCTACAACGCAAGCGATATCGTCCTGATCAACGCCACCGTCGCCGGCGCCACCACCAATAACATCCAGATGTCCGGCGGCGCGAACAGCATATTCATGAATGTCGCCTCGGTTAACGCGGGGAACATGTCCCTGCTGCAGAACAGCGTGAGTAATGTAAGCTATCTCAACCTGGCCCTGGCTCACAGCGGCACCAATGGTTACGATCTCGTGGGCGGAGCCAACTTCAATATCTTCTCGGGCCTCTTTATTACGGGAAACAACGGTTCCTCCGATTGCGATATCACCGGCGGTCCGTCGAATCCGGGGATCACCGGCGGTTGCGCGCCGGCCGACAATTCGGATCACATTCTTCAGACCGACGCCGATTTACGAACGTCTTTCGTGGGTCGGGTCACGACGGACGATACCGTGAACACTTCGGATGCGTCGGGCAGCGTCGCGTTGGCGACGCTCGCGGACTGGGTGCATTTTGAAAACGATTACCGGGGCTGGGCCAATGACGCCTCGGGCATCGCCGATCCCGCCATGCGCGCCGCGTGCTCGGGC
>CAZGYS010000752.1:0-3206 GCA_964530305.1 uncultured Leptospiraceae bacterium | reverse complement strand
TAGGATACGCGAATTCGCCCGCGCGCGTCCTTGGGCATTTCCTTACTGCCGTCCCGGTCCGAGGAAAAAATAATCAGTCGCCCGTCGGCTGAAATGAAAGGCGTTTCGTCATTGTAGGGCGAATTGACGGGAGCCAGGGGACGGGGTTTGGACCAGCGCCCATTGGCGAAAGTACTGATGTAGATGTCTTGATAGCGTTTACCGGTGGGGCGCGAATTGAAGATCATGGTCTTGCCGTCCGCGGTGAGGGAGGGCGAAAACTCATTGCGGGCCGAATTGAGCGGCGGAGCCAGGGGACGGAAATGACCGTATTTCGGAGTCTTTGTTTTCTTCGGGGCCGAATCGCCCGCGGCCGGGGTCGGAGCCCACAGGGCAGGTAAGAAAGATAAAGAAAGAAGAATGGGACGGATGTTTCGGGCGATCATATGCAGTTCCTGTTTTCGTTCACGGGCCCGGCTCTCGGGGAAAAGGGCCCTGATATTGCTTCGGTCATCGGGGAAATATCTTTATGCTTTATCGGCCCGAAATTATTGCGCTCCCGGCCCCCCGGGCATCCTCTGGCGGCCGGTGGCCCGATCGTGAAAAAGAGGACTATTCTGGTCGCATTCATGGCGATTTCCGCCATCCTGGGCCTGCTCATCGCCGAAATAGTGCTCATTGATCGGCCCCGGGCTCCGGTTTTGTCCTCGGAGGAGCGCTTTTTTGAGCGATCGCAAGGCGTTCTGGATGCCCGGACCGGACTGCTCTGGAACTTGCCCCGGCCCGATGCCCGCGGTGGTCGGACCCTCCCCACACCCGGCTTGTTCGGCCGCAAGGCCGCCGCGAAATTATGCGCTCGCCGAAAATCGGGGGGGCCGAGCCCCTGGCGATTACCCACTCCCGAGGAGTTGTTGGAAATCGCCCATTGCGGACCGGAACTCAAGCGTTGTGGGGTGGTGCTCTCCCGGGAGCAAAAAGCCGTCTGTTTGAGGCGACGCCCCGGGCGACCGAGCTGGTCTTTCTGGACCGACGAGCCGTCGCGGAAATGTCGGGACGCGAAGGGGCGGCGATTGCCCTGCGCGCGGGCCGTGCGAATTTTTCGCGGCGATTGCGGCGAATACGGAGCGGTGACGGCCATGCGCGTTTTGACGTCGCCCCTCCGGGTGATCTGCGTCCGAGAAAAGACCGGCGGCAAGGAACCGGCGAAGTAACGAAACATGAGTACTGTACAATTCGTATTGAGCGAAGGTCTGGGCTATCTCAGCGAACTGGGCCCGGCGAAGGTCATGAAGCTCATTTCCGCCATGGGAATGGAGCGCATGGTGGAGATCTCGAAGAAGGTCTCCCGGGCCGAAGTGTTGCGCATAATGAAGGCCGTTCCCCTGGATAAGACCATCGCGGTAATGAAACCCATGAAGAATGAAGACATAATTTTCTTTTTAAAGTCCATACCCGAGGACGAAATCATCTACCTGATGTCCAACTTGAGTACGGAGGATCTGGTCCACTGGCTGCGCGAGATCAGTATTCAGGAAACGGCGGCGGTAGTGAACGGGCTGGGCGCGAAGGATGCCGTGCATCTCATGAAGACGGCCGGCCTGGAGAAGTCCATCGCGCTTTTGAAGCAGTTGAAGGCGGCGAAAATGCTGGAGCTGATCCAGGCCGTGGGAATCAAGGAAGCCCTGGAGCTGGTGGCCGGCATGCCCCTGGCGGACATGCGCAAATGGCTGCGACAGCGGGGTATCGCCGATATTAAAACCCTGGTGCCCGGCCTTGGCGCTTCCAATCTGCTGATTCTCGTGAATCGCATCGGCGTGGACAAGTCCCTGGCGCTCTTGAAGGAACTGCGGGCGCCGGAAGTCGTACTGCTGATGCGGGACGCCAAAAAGATGCGTTTCCCCAAACTCTCCCGGGAAGAGCGCGACGCGCTCGAAGAATCGCCCGCGTCGGGTAAGAAGTCTTCCGGCAAAAAGACCGTTCGAAAAAAAGCGACAAAGAAGAAGCCAGTGCGTAAAAAGAAAAAGAAGGTCGTGAAGAAAAAATCCAAAAAGACGACAAAGAAGAAAGCGCCCGCGGCAGGTAAAGCGCCCGCGGCGGGTAAAAAGTCCGTTGCCGCCAAAAAAGCAACGACCCGGGCCAGGAAAAAAACCACATCCGAAGGGGCGGGCTCGTCCAAATAACCGATAAAGTAAAGTTGCTTGACGATTTCCGCGGATTCGGGATAATCCAAAGCCCCAGAGCATGAGAAACCATACCGCCTTGATTCAAAAGTTTCGCTTCACGGCGATTCCCCTTTTAGCCTTCATCGCGCTTACGTCTTTCCGCGGCGTTCCCGCGGTGGATCTGGACGTGCCCTATGAGCCCAGCCATCCCCGGGTGGTGGACGCCATGCTCGATCTGGCCAAAGTCCAAAAGCAGGACGTGCTGTACGACCTGGGGTGTGGTGACGGGCGCATCCCCATTCGCGCCGCGCGCAAGTTCGGGGCCCGAGGCGTGTGTATCGACCTGGATAAGGAACGCATCGATGAAGCCCGGGAAAAAGCCCGGGACTTCGGCGTGGCGGAAAAGATTCGTTTCGTGGCGGGGGATGCTCTGAAGGCGGATCTTCGGGACGCCACCGTGGTCACGCTCTATCTACTCAACAGCATCAACAAGCGTCTGCGTCCCCGGCTTTTCGAGCAATTGCAGCCCGGAACCCGCGTCGTTTCCCATGCCTTTCACATGGGGGAATGGAAGCCCGACCGGAAGCTTACCCATCGCAAGGCGCGCAAGCAAACCATTTACTACTGGATCATGCCCGAGAAAGTGGAGGGTACCTGGAACTGGGTGACCGAAACCGACGCCGGCAAACCGATCAAGAACTATATTAAGTTTAAGCGCAAGTATCAGGAACTCAGCGGACGGGTGAATTTCCCCAACAGCAACGCTGAAATCGTTTCCGCCTTTATGAACGGTAAACGAATTCGCTTCGAGACGCGCGTAACGCATAATGGAAAACGTCTGCACATAAAGTATCGCGGTATTGTGCGCGGAAACCTCATCGTCGGCAAGCAATACTGGCGGAACTGGACCGGTAAGTGGATTGGCGCCTACACCTGGCGCGCTCGCCGCGAAGTTTCGCGTCCCTGAATCGAGATCAAATGTTGGAACAAGTAAAAGCGGGACGCGGTTTTACGATTGCCGCGCTGATGTCCATCGCCATGGCCCTCGTCGCCGGTGGAATGGGG
>CAZGYS010000751.1:471-3218 GCA_964530305.1 uncultured Leptospiraceae bacterium | reverse complement strand
CGTTCATCTACCCGTTCAACAAGCGCACGGATAAGGACAATGTCGATACGGACGGAGACGGGATCAATGACCTGGACGAGCTAATCGCCGGCACCGACCCCACCGGCGGCGATACCACCGCGCCGGTCGTAACGGCCTTCACCACGCCGCTTTCGTCGCCGACGACGAATACCGCCTTCACCTATACGATCACCGCCACCGACAATGACGCCGTCACGGCCTATTTCATTAAGCACGACGACCCAACGCGCCCGACTTCGACCAGTCCCGGCTGGCGGACCGGGAACACGGGTTCAATCACGCTGACCTACAGCGGTATCCAGAGGTTTTACGCCTGGGCCATGGACGCCGCCGGCAACATCAGCGCGGACACGACACCCATTGTTCTGGAGTTGAATTCGCTGGAGACCGCGGACTTCGTCTTCGGCGCGGCGCCCAATAACATCCAGTCGTTCCGAATCAATCCGGCGAACGGTCGACATCGCCTTTCCTGGGTGACGAATCTGAATTACAATCCGATTTTTCAACACGGCTACACGGTAAATTCGATTCTCGCCAATCCCGTCGGACGCTACTTGTTCATCTATGACGGCGGCGCGACGAAAATTCGCATCTATGCCATTGATCCGGTCACCGGCGCCCTGACGCAAACGTCGGAACATTCCATGCGCGGGCCCCTCCAGGATCACGTGTTTACACCCAATGGACGCTTTTATTACGCCTCCTTCGCGCGTAACGGCGGGCTCAGCGCGTATCGTTTCGATCAGGCCGCGGGGACAATCACCGAAATTCAACATCTGCCTTCCCACGGTTTCGAGTTCATGGACCTGGACATCAACGCCGCCGGCACGAATCTCGTCGCCGCGGGAGCCGGGGTCAGCATGCACCTCATCAATACGACGACGGGCATGTTAAGTTACGTACGCTGGGATACGCTCGAGCCTTTCGACATGCGCCACGTCAGCGTCGCCTTTCACAAATCGCAAAACGTATTCTACGCCACGCAAGAACCGCTTCATATCATCAGCGGCCATTACCACTGGGGCACCGAGCGTATGGGAACCTTCCATTACAACCCCTCTTCCGGTCATATGAGCCGTGTGCAGAGCGTTGTGCCTTACGAAGGCATCGGCAAGTACAGCCTGGTTTTCGATCCGCGCAACAACTGGGTCTATCTTTCGGACTGGGTGAATCCGGCGGCGCAACACTTTCGCACCTGGCGCGCGTCGACGAACTCCACGTCTCCCGCCCATTCGATCAGTACTTTCGGCTTCGGCGTGGAGTTCAACGGCTGGAACGTGGAGAACATGCGTTTCT
Organism: uncultured Leptospiraceae bacterium; assembly: GCA_964530305.1. Taxonomy (GTDB): domain Bacteria; phylum Spirochaetota; class Leptospiria; order Leptospirales; family Leptonemataceae; genus CAZGYS01. Next base: position 1,901 of record CAZGYS010000751.1, on the reverse strand, counting down.
TTACCCCGCGCGGCTGGGCCTACGGCAACCACAGCGCCGGTAGTCCGGTGGTTCAATACCAGAGCACCGGCGGGGCAACCCTCAACACCGCCGTCCACAGCGCGGGCTCGAATGTTCAACGGATCGCCTTGAGCACCAGCAAGTCGGTCAATGATCCGCCGGTGATTGAAATCCTACCCCACGGAGCCCACCGTCGTCCCGGTAAAGTCGACTACCACCTGCCGGGACGCTTCCCCGAATTCTATAGTCATACCGCGAACTTCGCTCACGCGCGAATAAATTTCCGCCTGCGGGATCCCGATATGACGCGCTGCGGCTCCAATGTACTGGCCGATCTGACCCGGGCCGAACTAATTTCGAAACCCGCGGCCTTCGCGCACGCCCTGGGCACCGTCGCGGTTATCAAGTTCACGAGTCCCATGCCAAGTCCGACGCCGGCCTTGCACGTGCGGGTTGGTCGGGACAGTAGCGGTGCCGCCGGGTATATTTTCCTTCGGAATCCGACTCCGGGGACATACGAAATCAGCCTGACCACGGCGGACGATGGAACTCAATGCGGTTCATCACGCGGGGTTACGCAACACCTGACCTTCGAGGTGCTGCCCGGAGCCGGTTGGCACGGCCTTAAGTATTATCGCGTGGGAACGACACCGCCCGTGACTCCGGAATTCCAGACTCCCGCCCACGCCGGCGCCTTCGCCATAGCTCAAGGAACCGGACGACTATCGTCTGACGATGTCTTCAACTGCAGCGGCGGTTGCAAGGCCGCGCGATACAATGTGGTCAAGGAAGTCAGGACATTTCTCCGGAGCTGTCGTACTCCCGGCGGGTATTTTACTTTTACGACCTGTAATCCCGAAGTCGTTGAGTACGTTTGCAATCCACCCAACGATATCAGGGTGTATGGAAACTTCGCGCCGGATTATTTACGACCAAAACCGGTCTGGAGCAGTTATTTGTCCGACCGCGATCGCCGGGTGCTCGACTGGTGCATCGCCAACCGGCAAGCCGCGCCCAATACAATCGAGTTGTTTCAGCAAGACGCGCGTCGTCATGAATTCACCTATGAGGATTATAGCCTGCGAAACTTCTACTGGATCGCGCCGAAATGAGGGAGGCCGAAAGTTGCCTTGCAACACCGGGGCCGCCGCACAAGCTGACATCCATGAACTTCAAACGGTCGGCTTTACTCATCTCTCTAACCACGGCATTGGCGTTGCTGGGATTGGTGAGCCTGTCCTGTGTTGGAACGGAACCTCATCGCTTCATTCTGGCGCAGACCCCGAATGCCCAACCGTCTTCGTCCGGCTATTCGCGGAAGCCATGCGATAAACCGTCCCCCGATGAGAACGTGCTTGCCCTTGATTTTTCCCCGGACGGAAAGCGGCTCGCCTTCGGCACAAGCGAAGGTTGCATCAAGGTGTTCAGTT
>CAZGYS010000751.1:0-461 GCA_964530305.1 uncultured Leptospiraceae bacterium | reverse complement strand
GGCGGGGGGTGGGACTTCGCGGGGAAGTTTCAGTTCCTATACCATCGGCGAAGGTCGCCTGCTGCTGGAGGCGCGGGGTTGGCCTTCGCGGGGAAGTTTCAGTTCCAATACCATCGGCGAGCTGAAATTTTTCCGAAACGGCAAGCGCATTCTGGTCAGCAGCGGGACGAAGGCCGTCGCCGTGCTGAACGCCGCTGATTTATCCCTCATAAAGGAATGGTCCGTGCCCTCATACGTCTACGGCATGGACATAGTCGCCGGTCGTTTCGTGATTGGCGTACGCAATACCGTCCGACTGCACGACTTGAAAGACGGCCGCCTGCTGCGAGAGATTGCCCGCGAATCGGACATGCACGACACGCCGGTCTCGCTGACGACCGCGACGCCGTCCTCGCCCTCGCCGTCGATCGACACGTCTCCTTCGACCCCGACCACGCCGAGGACCGGCGCGCGGAGCGGGA
>CAZGYS010000750.1:0-3219 GCA_964530305.1 uncultured Leptospiraceae bacterium | reverse complement strand
GGATCTCGTTCTTGTTGATCAGATAGAAATAGAGCGGATTGATCTTCTGCAATAGTTCGAAGTGCGTCTGCTGCACTTCGCTTTGCAACTGTCGCCCCAGGGTGGTCATCTTTTCTTCCAGGGGCGAAAGCAGATCGTTCTTGATTCGATACAGCAGGCTTTTGAATTCACGCACGAATTCCTCGGAGGCCTGGAGCATGGTCTCGAAAATCAACTGTAGAAAGTTGGTGCGGACCATGTGGTAGACGGCCTCGGCCTTGCGGGGAATGAATTCCCCCGAGTCGAAGTCGTTGATATAGGAACGAATTTCCTCTTCTCCGTAGAACTCGAGTCCCACGCGATTCTCATAATAGGTGGCCTGGTAGGTCTCCAGCTTATCCATGACCATTTCCAGGATTCCGCGGCAGAAAGGAAAACCCCGGGCGGGATCCTTCGTGATCTTTTCCACGGCCAGGTTGAGCACCTGCTCCATCTTATCCAGTTCGATGCGCCAGCGCGATTCCATGCGCGCCGACATGCGTTCCTTGAGCCGGTCCATTTCCCCGCGGCCGTAGTCTCGCGCCAGCAGCTCCAGGGCGCTGGTCATGGCGCGCCCGTCTTTTTTTTGCAGGGCCTTTTGAATCTTCTGCTTGTAGGAATTGAATTCGCTCTTCCAGTCCAGGCGATAGTCCGGATACATGCGGTCGAAGATCAACTTGCAATTCAGACGCAGGGCGCGCACCAGGCCGCGATTCAAATCGCCGAAGGTATCCTGAAGCAATTGCTGATTCACCGGCTTACGAAAGCTCTTGATGATGTTCAGGGAAACCAGCTTGAAACCCAGGTCCCGCAGGATGGGCGCGGGATAAGTTACGCGCGAAATACCGAAACTGTTATAGGACGCGCGCCGTTTCGGAGCCTCGCCTTTCAGGGGAAAATAGACCGACGAACGCGATGAGTCGTTCACCATGCGTTCCTCGATGGCGCCGCCCACGCTGGAGGCTACAAAAGTGTAGATGAACTGTCCGGTGAGTTCCTGGACCTGGTCTCGGTCCTGGAGCACGTTGCCCGCTTCGTTTTCCACGTCCAGAAGATAGAGCATACCGTCGTCGAAGAGACGATCCTCGATCACCGTTTCGCGCCCGCCGGGGTACTTCGCGCGAAACGTATTGCCGCTCATGAAATAGTCGATTTCCTTGAGGGCGGCGTAGGCATTGGCGCGGGCATTGCGATTGTAAACGACGCGCTTGAAGGCCGAGGGCAAAACGACGATGCCGTAGATCTTGGGCGCGGGCCAGACGTCCTTGAAGACGTCTCGGACGAGGGCCGTGAAATCCAGCAGCATGCCATTACCGGTACCACCCACGACGGAACCGGTGAGAAAGATCGAAATCGCCGCTTCGCGCGGGGCATGGCGAATGACGAAGTGCATTTCCTTAATTTGCGTGGAGCCGGGATTGATCTCGAAGTAACGTCCTTTTTCATCGACGGGGAAACTGGCCGGCGTGATTTTCTCTTTCGGCACATGGGGACACAGAAGCAGGCGCGTCTGTTCATCCATGGCCAGCGAAATGATCTCATTGGACTCGGGCAAATCCTCGAAGAGGTAATAGCGATTCACTCCGTGGGTGGGACGAATTACGATTTTTTCTTCACTGATGTCGGACTTCTCCTGCAGGTCCATCAGCTTGAAGTAACGGGGATCGTTGGAAAGCCCCAGCAGCAAATCGCGCTCCGCTTCCAGCGCGCTTCGGATGCGGTCGTAATTAGAGAAGAAAGCCAATCGCCCCAGGGGACGAGTCTGGTTCGCGCCCTGCCCGGCCCGGGTGGAAACCGTGTAGACGTCGGGGTCCGGAAACCAGTTGTAGCACTCCTCTTCCGCGCGAATCTTCTTAATGTATTCGACGGACAACTCTGCCGGAGTGGGCGCGCCGATGTAGAGCGTGCGCTCTTCGTCCTGATAAAACTGATCCTTACCGGGAAAGCGATACGTGCCGCCTTCGCCTTCGATGCTCGTGCCGATGTCGGTGGTGTCCACGCCGATCCAGCGCATGTAACGCCGGGCTTCGCGGGGCATGTTGGATTCAATGTAGGTCTTGGCGGAGTTGATGCCCTTCATGCCGGATCCGCCCAGGCCGATCATGATGGACTTACGGACGGTGGGTAAATCGCCGCTTATGATTTTCTTTGCGCTTTGATGAAATTCGCTCATTTTAGTACGGGTGAACGGTGCAACGGACAAACGGTGAAACGGTTTTCGACGATGCGCATTAACCGATTCAGCGCACGCCGTTCACCCGTTTTACCTCTCACCCGTTTCACCGTTAACGAGATATAAACGGATCGATCATGGGATACAGGCCATCCTCATCCGGATGGGCCGTATCATAGCCCGGAAAAATCTTGAAGATGCGCAGAAAGAACATCTTATCCAGGCGCTTGTAACCGGAGACCTCCGTTTCGGTTTCCTTCGTGAATAAATGAAATTCGATATAGCCCTTTAGAAACTTACCGTCGTGGCGCAGGCGATCTCCCAACTGGAAGCGAATGGGATTCTTGGGCTCGATATTCGCGTATTGAAAGTCACCCGAGGAATCCGGCTCCGGCTGCACGACGATGCGTTCCCGGGCGTCCATTTCGCGGAAGCGTTCCTGACCGGGATAATAAATCATCACGCGTCCACCGCGACGAAAGTCCAGTTGATAACGCTGGCGGATGGCCTGGCTTTGATCGTAAATATCCTGCTGGTCGTCCGATTTGACTCGAATTTCCACTTCCAGGTGATTGTCCAGGATCTCGGTGCTGTAGGTCTTGATGGTGCCGTCGGTCTGGCCGATGACGATGCGTCGACTCGTATCCTTCGTCATGTCGAAGCGATACACCAGACCCGGGTCCGGCAAAAGCTTCGGGTCGATGGTAAGTTTAGGCGCCGGCGCGCGAGCGGGCGCTTTAGCGCGTTTCGGCGCGGGAGGCGGCGGCGGTCCCGCCTTCAAGATGCGAATCTTTCTATATAAGAAGAAGTTGGCGATGAGCGAAGCAACCAGACCCAGGTCCATGGTGACCAGCAGGATGCGATAAAATAAATCGCGCACCTGCAGAAAAACGCCGGCCAGTACCAAAAGCACCAGCACCAGCATGGCAATCATAACCCGGGCAAAGAGCCCGGAAGAATCCCCGGAGGGATTGGAGGAACTGGAATTCTTTCGCGCCATAAACTATCTCAATTACAAATCAATGGGT
>CAZGYS010000749.1:0-3219 GCA_964530305.1 uncultured Leptospiraceae bacterium | reverse complement strand
ATCCGCTCCGGTGCCGGCCTCCGAGGCCTCCAGGGTATCTTGAAGCTTCGCGCGTAAACGCAGGTTTTCGACCAAGACGAGATCGAAGTTCGCGCGGAGTTTGTCGTGGCGGTAATTCACGGCGATGAGTTCGTGCACGACATTATAGAAGGCCCGGGTCTTGTTTTCAGTGAGCTTGTCGTGGATCTGCGCCAGAAGCTTGAAGATCCGCAGGGCCAGCCAGCGCAGGGGCCCCTTGAGAAAGCGAAACTTGCGGCTCTTGAAATCGGGAGGAGCCACGGGACGCTCGAAAAGTTCGGCGGTGACGGCCGGATCAAAGCCGCCTGGACCGGCCGGGGAAACGGGCGTAAAGCTCAGATTGCGAATCCGCTCCAGCTCGGAGGCGGTGTACCCGCGCGAATGCACGCGTTCCTCCAGTTCTCGAACCAGGGCCTCGGTATCGATTCCGGGCGCGTGAATTTCGAAGATATCCTTCACCGCCCGTTCATCGGGGATCGTGGATTCTTCGGGGTCAAGAACAATAGATAAATTGCTTTCCTCCGAGACCTCCCGAAAAAAGATGACCGGATAAGGAGCTGATTTTGGGAAAAACAGCGCTGATCACAGGCATTACAGGGCAGGACGGTTCGTATCTCGCGGAGCTTCTGCTGGAAAAAGGTTACACCGTATACGGCATGGTCCGTCGCGCATCGACGGAGAACTTCGACCGGATCGAGCACCTGCGGGATAGAATCATCCTGCGGCAGGGAGACCTTCTGGATCAGCTCAGTCTGATCTCCCTGATCGAGGAAGCTCAACCGGACGAGATTTACAACCTGGCCGCCCAGAGTTTCGTCCCCACGTCCTGGACCAAACCCCTGCTCACGGGGGATTTCACGGCTCTGGGCGTTACGCGGATGCTCGAGGCAATTCGCTTCGTGAACCCTAAAATTAAGTTCTATCAAGCTTCCAGTTCCGAAATGTTCGGTAAGGTTAAGGAAGTTCCCCAGAGCATCGAAACGCCTTTTTACCCCCGTAGCCCCTATGGCGTGGCCAAGGTTTACGGTCATTTTATCACGGTTAACTATCGCGAATCCTACGATATGTTCGCCTGTTCCGGTATTCTATTTAATCACGAAAGTCCCCGTCGCGGGCGCGAATTCGTTACGCGCAAAGTCAGTGACGGAGTGGCTCGCATCAAGCTCGGCCTGGCCGAGGAATTGCGCATGGGCAACCTGGACGCTAAACGAGACTGGGGTTTCGCCGGAGATTACGTGAAGGCCATGTGGCTCATGCTCCAGCAGGACAAGCCGGACGATTACGTGGTAGCCACGGGTGAAACCCACTCCGTGAAGGAACTCATCGAAGTGGCCTTCGCGCACGTGGATCTGGACTGGGAAAAATACGTCAAGATTGACGAGAAATTCTATCGCCCGGCGGAAGTGGACCTCCTCATCGGTGATCCCACGCCCGCGAAAGAAGCCCTGGGCTGGAAAACCGAAGTGGATTTCCCCGGCCTGGTCAAGATGATGGTGGACGCGGACCTAGAACGACTCAAGCGAGACAAAGAAGCCGGCCGCTACGCCGTTCCCTGACACGCTTCCGTTCCTCTTAAAGACGCCGTGACGGGCTCCCTGCCCGTCTCGCCACGAGCACACACCACGAGCAAGCGGTGCGAATCACAAGCAAAGGCAGATACGGTCTCAAGGCCATGATGGAACTGGCCGGCGTCCAACAGGGGCGCTTACTCAAGAGCCGCGAGATTTCCGAGAAGCAGAAGATACCCCTAAAGTATCTGGAACAAATCGTCAATACCCTCAAGAAGAATCGCCTCGTCGTGAGCGTGCGCGGCGCCGAAGGCGGCTATCGCCTTGCGCGTCCGCCGTCTGAAATCACATTGCTGGAGATTCTGCGCGCCCTGGAGGGCGATCTCTCCATCATGGACAAGAGCGACGCGGAATGGGCCGGGGACCAGGGCCTGTTCTGGCGCGAGCTGGACGAAAAGATTCAACAGCTTTTGCGGGTGCCCCTCTCGGACTTCCTTTCCACCCGGGCCAGGGACGGCCTCATGTACTATATCTAACGGCGAATTGATTGACCCGAACTCGGCGCGCGCTTTCATCGGGTCATGAAAAAGAAAATCGTGTTCATCGCCGCGGCGATTGTGCTGCTCCCCCTCGCTTATATTCTACTGGATACCGGTTCCCCCGTAAACGTGGCCGAACCCGGTGATTTTCGCAAACCGAAAGGCACCATCGACTGGTCCCTTGCCGAAAAAGAAGCCGTTCCCATGCTGCAAGCCCTGCTGCGCATGCGCACCATTCGCAGTCAGGAAATCCAGGTCACCCGCTATCTTCAAAAGGTCCTCCGGCGCGAGGGCATTCCCAGCCGCGTCATCATTGATCCTGCTTATCCGGACCGAGCCAACCTGGTGGCCGAACTCAAACCGTCGAAACCCGCGTCGGGCGCCGACGGGGAAGGCATTATTCTGGCCGCCCACACCGATGTCGTGGAAGCCGATCCCCGAGAGTGGAAGACTCCGCCCTTTTCAGGCAAACTGGAAAACGGCCGGGTCTATGGGCGCGGCGCCCTGGACATGAAGGGCCACCTGGTGATGGCCTTGATGGCCTTCATTAACCTCAAGCGTCGAGGCGTGGAACTGAAACGACCGATCATGTTCCTGGCCCTGGCCGATGAAGAGAGTAACGGCAGTCGCGGGATCCAATTTCTCATCAAGAAGCACCGCGATATCTTCAAGGGTTACAAATACGTCCTGAATGAAGGCGGCGTGGGGAGTCGCGATGTCGCCGTTAAAGGCAGCAAGGTCTTCAATATTCAGTTCGCGGAGAAAGGCCAACTGTGGATGGACTTCAAGGCCAGGGGCGAATCAGGTCACGGCGCTCGACCGGCGCCCACTTACGCGCTGGAAAACATGGTTCGTTTCTTCACCGAGGTCCGCGAGATGGAAACGGGCATCACCATCACGCCCGAGACCGCGACGTTCTTTTATCAACTGGGTACGATTTCATCGTTTCCCAATTCCTTTTTCTTGAAGCGTAGTCGCAATCCGCTGGTGAAGTCCCTGCTGGTGCCTACGATTCGCAAGAACCGATTTCTCACGGCCATGACGACGAACACCCGCGCCTACACGGCCCTGCATACGAACGAAGACAAGGGCATTAATGTAATCGCCAATGAGGCCTATGGGAAGCTGGACATTCGCGTGCTGCCCGGTCAAAC
>CAZGYS010000748.1:0-3243 GCA_964530305.1 uncultured Leptospiraceae bacterium | reverse complement strand
GTTCCTCCAGGATCAAATCCAATCGCCCTTCGCCCAGTTCCACCAGAGCGCGGAATTGATCCGGGTTTTCATTGAGCAGGCGATGTCCCTGTTCGTCCAGTCCCACCTGGAGATCATCGCGCCCGTCCGAGCCCGTGATGAGCACGTCGTCGGGCAGCAGGACATAGGTTCGAATGGTCAGTTTACGTTCGCCGGACTTGACTCCGATTTTCCAGGGCGATTCGTCCGCCGGAAGAAACTGGGCGCGTCCCTTGCTGTAGAGCACAGGCGGCGGCAGTTCCGCGTTGGCGTAATAAAGTCGTCCTTCTTCTCCGTCGACCAGACCGATCATGGCGGCGGTGAGCATGAAGCCTTCGAAACCCACGTAGACGTCGTGGATTTCCTGGAAGCAATCGCGCAGCCATTCCTCGGGCGTGCGCGACCAGGCGTGATGGGATACCCCGGTTCTGGTGACGATGGACTTGAAGACCGTGCCCAGCACCAGTGCCCCCGCCGCGCCCTGAATGGATTTGCCCATGGCGTCGCCGTTGAGGAAGACCGTGTATTCGCGCCCTTGCAGGCTCATGTTGTAGGCCGCGCAAATATCGCCGCCGATTTCCGCGTGACGCCCGCGAAACTGAAACTTCTTTTTCTGGGAAACGTACATCTCCACGCCCACGTGGGGCGAGCGCGCCGCGTTGATTCCCAGGGGCTCCACCAGCAGGGAGGTGAGATAATAATCGCCGTCCTGTTTTTCTTTTAGTTCGCTCACGTCGCGCAGGGAGTCGTTCAAGCGTCGGGTTCTTTCCCGCACTTTTTCCTCCAGACCGCGATTCAATTGCTCCACTTCACTGTGGACCCGCAAAAAGCGATTGGCCAGAATAAAGGCGATGCCCATGATCAAGGCGCCGAAGGCGTACTTGCCGAAGGAAAAACCCGTGCGAAAGTACAGCGAATCGAGTACGTCCGCCGTTCCCGCCAGAATTAGAAGCAGGACTCCCACGATCAACCGGCGAGCGTCCGGATGCCGGTCCATCACGCCGCGCACGGCTAGATAAAAGAAGAGGGGACATCCCAGCGGCACGAACAATCCCAGTTGCCAGAAGCGCAGGATGCGTACGTGCACGTATTCCGGCACGAAGGGGATCACCAGGGCGGCGCATGTGGACAGCCCGGCGAAAGCATGGACCGCGATTCGCGCCCGCCGACTGAAAAGGTGATGGAGAAACAATGGGAAGAAGGGCGCCGACAGGAAGAGCGTCACCAGTTCCGCGCGATGAATCCAGGTCACGTCCGCGGGCAAGGCGAAGACCATGTCCGTGCGCGTGTACATATATATCGAAACCCCGGAGCACAGCAGCGCGAAGGATAGATTGTAGGTTTCCTCGGGTCGCTTGAAATACAGCAGGAAGTGATACAGGCCGGTAAACATGTACAGGGCAATCAAGACCAGATCCACGTGATCGGTGCGAGTGGCGCGCAGGAGTTCCGCGGGGCCGATGAGATAGCCGCTGCTTACATTGAGTCCCGTCAGCGCGGAGCGGGTTTCGCCCGCGACGAATATGGTCAGGACATTGTTCCGGGGTCGCAGTCGCGCGCGATCCACCGGCAGGATCAATCCGCGTACATCGCGATTGAACGTGACGCGTCCTTTCTCGGCGCGCCCCTGTCCGCCCACCAGGCGGCCGTTCAAGTAGACTCGAAAGACCTGACCCATGCGGGGGAAGAGGATGCCGGGGTGGACGCCTTCGCGCAACAGGCCCGGCGGCGCATGGAAGAAGGTCATGATGGTGAATTCGCCGTAGCCCTTGACTTCGGGGAAGAGTTGCTCGGCCACGATGGGGAAGACCCGGACCGGCTTCCAGTTTTCGCTCCCCGGCGGTGTGTTTGGGGTGCCGGTATTCGGCGCGGCTGCTTTCTTGATCCACCATTGTCCGACCTTGCTTTTCTTGCCGGGGTTCGAAACCGGGACCGGGGCGGAAAGATCCAGTATGCTTCTGGTATCCGTAGTCGGACGACAGGAATGTCCGCCCAGAACCAAAAGCGGCAGCATGCAGGAAAGAAGCAGTGCTCGCGGGCATAAGATCGTTTTTGCGGCGTGGGGGTGCATGTATCGCGGAAACCGGAATCATTTTATGGCGCCCGTCGGAATGGTCAAATGATGCGCGCCGGAAAACGGGGGATCGCCGGGAAAAAAAGAGACCGCGGATAAAGTTGACAAGGAACGGAGACGATCTTATGATCCGGATACTCTTGAGAGCAGGACGTTCTTAAGATCCGCATACGGGAAGACCGGCGGGAAGCCGGCTGGATGAGGACACGCATGACTGGAACCATGGGAAAAGGGAAGGGATTCCCGCGCATCGCCGCCGCGAGTTTGCTGGCCGCGGGTCTATTGCTGACGGCTGGTCCGGTGCCCGCCCAGCAGAGCGAAAAAGACCGCAACATCGTCGAGCGGGAAGCGGCGGAGAAGGCCCGCAAAATCGGTTTCGGGGATCTCGAAGTCGACAATCTGCACGGCCAAATCGCCCGCAAACTGACGAAACTACTGGCTTATCCCACTTTCAAGCAGGACTATCCTAAACTTAAGCGCTCCCACCTGGATTTCATGGTGGGCGAAGACCGAGAAAAGAAGACCTACTACCGTGTTCGCCTGCGCGCGGGCAACAGCTTCAGCGTGGAGCAGTTTCCGGTGCGTTATATTTTTCGCGCTCATTGTTTCTTGTATCCCACGGCCGACGGCAAGGGTCTGGAAAAAATCATCTTTCAGTTTTATCGCATTAACTTTTCGGGAACGTCCTACGTGCGCGAACTACGCCGTATGATTCATCCCAACCCCAAGGACCTGGTGGGCGGCGATCCCTTGAAAGCGGGGATCCAACTGTTGGACAACAGCAAGTTGTTGCTTGAACAGTACGAAGAGCCTTCATATGTGAAACCCACCTGGGAAGGTCCCGACGGAATTCCCTTGCCCATCCCGGTGCAGTTCACCGTGCCCGACGGTTCGGCGACGAAACCCTGGCTGCCCAAGCAGCGCGTCGAACTGAATAATCCGAAAAATCTCGTACCCTATGATAAGCAGGTTCGCATCCTGGCGCGTTACAAGCGTCTGTTGCGTCGCATTGATTTGCACCTGAACGACATGATTCGCGTACGCGAACTCGACCGTCGCATTCGCATTGAGAAGATCATGGATTTTCCGGGGTAGGGAAACGGTGAAACGGTGAAACGGTGAAACGGTGAAACGGTGAAACGGTGAAAGAC
>CAZGYS010000747.1:0-3259 GCA_964530305.1 uncultured Leptospiraceae bacterium | reverse complement strand
CGCTGGTGTCGGCGGCTTGCGCCAGGGGTCGGAGGCTGGACGCGGGTAGTCCCTCCGCCAGGACATAGTCGGCCAGCTTGTCCAGAACCGCATTGCGTCTTTCGTCCGCCTTGCCCATTTCGAGACGCTCAAGTGGCGGGAAAAGATGGTCAAGTGGAATTACGGCAGCGGGCCGCCGAGGGCGTGTGGAAGGCCTTAAATTCCGCCGCCGTGGATCCCGAAAATATATACGATGTCCCGTGCCGACGAGGAAATTCCCCAGGATGAACTGGACCTGCTCATTGCCGAGCAGGTCATGGGCTGGGTACGCAATCGCTTCGACAAGCTCTGGCCGGACCGAAGTAGTTTCGGATACCGCAACTCCAGAGGTCACGGCCTGGTGCCGAGTTTCTCTCGGGACATGGGCCAGGCCTGGCAGGTGATTGAGAGTCTGCGTCGCCGAAGAATCCGATTGGAGTCGCTCAGCAATCGCCCGGGCGATTACGTATGCACGCTGGTCAAGCTCGGCAGCAAGCGATCGGACGGCACGCTTTACACGGCACGTTCCCATGAGCCGGCCCGAGCCATCTGTCTGGCGGCCCTGAAGGCCCTGCCGCCCATGCGTCGCCAGGCGAGCCTCAAGACCGAAGTGCCCGCGGAGGAGAAGCCTTCCCCGACCGGGGCGTCGGAATCCGCCAAACCGAAAAGGGCGAAAATCGCCCGAGCCAAAACCCCGTCCGGGGAAAAGAAATTAAAGTCCGGACGCTCCCTCAAGAAGACTCGCTTTAAGTATTGATGCACCGGGCCGCGCGCCTTCTTCGCTCAACCGTTCCGAAGGGCTCTGGGTTTCCAGCCGTACTTTGCCAGGTCGATGCGTTCGTTTTCATCCAGCGACACGCCCTCTTTTTTGAGCAGACGAACCTGGCGTTCATAGGGACCGCCCCGGGGCAAGGCGATGCGCCCTTCCCGATTCACCACCCTTTGCCAGGGAAGACCGCGACTGTACGAGGAAGAACTCAAGGCCCAGGCTACCTGTCGCGCCGCGCGGGGGCTGCCCGCCAGGCGGGCGATTTGACCATAGGTGGCTACGCGTCCCCGGGGAATGCGTCGGATGCAGGCGATGATCTTTTCATGAAGGGACGGCTTGTCTCCCGGCTTCTCTCCACGCTCCGCCTTCATGGCCGCCCAGGATGGAAGGACCGCGCGGAAGGGCAATTGTTTTCTTGACTTGCCCCCGGCTTCCGAAAGCCTCAACAAACATCGCCGTACTATCACTACCCCGCATCATATGGAAAACGAAAGCACCACATCGCGAAGCAAGCTCTCCCGCGGCGCGTCCGCGATACTGCCCCGGGTGCTCCTGGTCGGCGTGCTCTTATTGAGCACCGTCTTCGCTCACGGGTGTGCTCCCCAGTCGGTGACCACCGTGCGTCCGGATCGGCTGGCGCGCGCGTTTCTCTCCCTGCTGGATCAGGGCCGCTTCATGGAGGCCTATCTGCTGACGGGTCCGAAGTATCGCGGTGAGATGCCCTTCCCCGTTTTCGTGAGTCGGATGCGTGCGCGGCGCGCGCAACTGGGCGCAAGCGTACAGCGTCGCGGTCGCGTAAAGTATCCGGCCACGGGCCCCCGTTGCACCGGTTTCAAGGGCGATTGGATTGGCGAATTCACCGTGCGCGGAAAAATCGCCATGCGCGAAAAAGTCGCCGTCTTCAACGAGGCCGGTCAGTATCGCGTCGTGCGTTACGAAGTTCGACCGGCGGACCCGACGAAGACCTCCCGGTCGACGTCCGAGAACGCCTTCGTTATTTCCCCGGCGGACATCGCCCAGGTCACGCGTCTGACCCGGGCCGTGGTGGCCCGCGTGGAGAAAGGTCCGTTGATGGTGGACGGCCTTTATATCCAAAAGGCCAATCCCGTCGCCGGTAAGTCTCCGCGCCTGCTTCGTAAATTCATGACCGCGCTGCGCAAGCGCAACACCGTGGCTCTGCGTCGTATGACGGGCTTCGGGATCAAACCGCGTGATGCCTGGCGTTTTCGCCTATTGGACATGCGCTACCTGGGCGTGGTCAAGATTGAGGACCCGGAGCTGGGGCGATTTATCTCCCACATGCACATTTACTCGGGACGCTGGCGCCGCTCCCGGCAAACCATGCCCGGGGTTCTGGCCGTTTTCGAAAATGGTGATCGCACGAAAATAAATGCCGTCGACCTCTACGGGTACGAATGGAATGAACGCACGGCCTACTTGCTCCTGCCCCGCAAAGCCTACCTGGGCTGGGCCGACGCTCATCTCAAGTCCGCGGTCGTGCTCAAGCGCAAGCAGCAGGCCCGTTATGCACGCTGGCTTCGCCGCCAGGCCTGGCTCAAGAAACAGGCCAAGAAGAAAAAAGAAGCCGAAAAGAAGAAAGGCGCCGGCGGGGGTGGCGGAGATGCCGGCGGTGGGGACGCGGGCGGCGGAGAAAAACCGCCCGAGGAATAAATCGCGGCTTGCGTCCACCGCCGAACAGGCCTCCCTACATGTGGGCTCCTTTTTCCAGCAGCCGACGATAAAAACGAATATGCCGAAGATAGTTTTTCTCCGAGATGCGTTCGTCCTTACCGTGAATACGATGCAGGTCTCCGGAGCCCAGCCGGGTGGGGCGAAAGCGATGAATATTTTCCGACAGGTCTTGAAAGTAGCGCGTATCCGACGCGGCTACAAACAGGGTCGGCGCCACGACTACTTCCGGAAAGACATCGCGAATGGAATCACGTAGGTTCCCGTAGGTGGGCGACCGGAGTGAGGACACCCCGGACGGTTCGAAGGCCCCCGGCAACAGGCGAATCGCCACGCGCTCATCATTGACGATGCGCTTCACATGGGCCAGGACGTCGGCGACGGAATCCCTGGGATGAACGCGAATGTTTACGTTCGCGCGCGAGCCGGGCGGAATCACGTTTACCTTGGTGCCCCCGCCGATTACGGTCGCGGCCATGGTCGTCCGCAGACCGGCGTTCAGGCGCGGACTCTTCGCGAGCTTATGGGTAATGAGCGGACCAAGCAGGCGACGATTCGCGAAAACGAAGCGATGCAGCGAACCCATGCGCGGCCCCAGCGAATCGAACATCCGGGCCAGGGAACCGTCCAGGGCGGCGGGCATGGGATTGTTTTCCAGACGAGCAATGGCACGACTCAAAATGCCGATGGCCGTGGAGTCGGGCGGCATGGAACTATGTCCGGGCACGCCCTTGACCTTCAGTTCGATATTACCGATGCCCTTCTGGGCTATCCCGACCAGGG
>CAZGYS010000746.1:0-3260 GCA_964530305.1 uncultured Leptospiraceae bacterium | reverse complement strand
GCTTGCTTTCACGGACTTGCTCGTCCTGCCAGGCCGATTCGCTCTGGTCCACGAAGACCTTGACATCGGCGAAGTTAGGCGCGTAGCGCTCGGCCCAGATCTGGCCGGGCCAGCTTTTTCGACGCCAGAGCACGGCTACTTCCAGGTTCGGCGGCTTAAGCAGGGGGCCCTTGCCCCGTAGATACAGGTCGGTCTTACGACTCAAGTTGCGATACAGAGCGGCGGATTGTTTTTCCTTTTCCATCCAGGCCTGCAATCGCCGCCAGGCAATCATCAGGTAGGGATACTTCAATTCCACCACGGATTCCAGGGTGAGTCCGTCCGAAGTAACCAGAAAATCATGTTCGGGGCGAGTGTAGTGCTCCAGGACCTTGAGCAGCAGGGTCTCCGTCGTCTGCGCGATAACGCTCAAGTCGGTAACGCGGACGGGCGTGTTCACGCAACGATTGGCCGAGTCCATGAGGGTCAGGGCCTTGAAGACTTTTTCGGCCACGCGGCGACTGTAGTCGTCCGGCAAGCCCTTGTAGGCGTCTTCCGCGTACTGGTTTAAGTTACGTTGTAAATTAACGGCGTTCATCAGGGACTCGGGTTCGAGTACGCCCGAGCCGTTGTGTCCGCCTTTTTCATACGCGCGCCGCAGGCCATGTTGCAAGAGAGACAGGGGCGGCGCCTCGGCCTGGTAGTCGTTCAGGATGCCGTTGAGCATGGACGGCGGAATGGAGGTCCCTACGCGCGCGGCCGGACCGGTGATGGCTGCTCGCGTTTCCTCACGCGTGGGCGATGAAATGCTGTACGTGCCGCGATTCAACACGTCCGAAAACGCGTCCACATCCGCGAATTCGGTCAGGTAGTCCGAGCGCATGGAAAGAATGATGCGAACATTGGGGCCGCCGTGATGGGCCGTTTCCCGCAGTTGCTCCATGAACAGGCGGGCCGTTTCGGTTTCGCCGCGTTCGAATTGAAACAACTGTTCGAAGGAATCCACGACCAGCAGCAGTCCGCCACCGTTCAAATGACCGGCGCGGCGCAAGAGGGCCAGAAGTCCGGTGGCGCCGCGGCGCAGCAGAGCACCGGCTAGAATGCGACGGGCTTGTTCGCCGCTGACGGGGACCGGCAATTCAATTTCCTCGGGCATGGCGAAGGGCATGTCGCTCACCGCGCGCAGCACGGCGCCGGCCAGGCTGTCCAGCGGGTCTCGCCCGGGCGTCATGCGAATGACGGTACATTCGCCGGGAAGCGAAAGGGCGCCCGATTGAATGGCCGGAATGACGCCCGCCTGGAGAACGGAGGTCTTGCCCGAGCCGGCCGGCCCCAGCAAAAGAAGCATGGGCGATTGGCGCAAACGCGCGATGATTTCGCGCACTTGATTTTCGCGCCCGAAAAAGAACGGCGAATCGTCCGAGTCGAAGGGACGGGGACCGGGAAAAGGATTCTCGCTTTCATGGCGAATGCTGGGGTGGGTGTCTTCCACCGGCGGTCTTTCGCGCATGAAGCGGCGAATATGATTCGTGAGTTCCCGGGGCGATACGCTCACCAGTTCGGTGGCCCTGTCTTGCTGGACCGTATCCAGAAAGCGTCCCTGCTCGGCGTCCGGAGCGTCGTCGTCCCGGGGCAGCCAGAAGATGCGCTTCGTGCCGTCCCATGCCCGCGTCAGCTCCGCTTCGCGTTCGTCCAGGGAGGAATCGCCTTCCACGGATTCGCGCCAGTAGGCCGTTCCCGTGAGGTGCAGGGCCATGGCCGGGCCCTCTTCCACTTCCGGTCCTTCCGGCAATACGCGACAGCCGATCTGTTCGAGTTCACGGCGAAGGGAATTGCGTAGATTTTGGAATTGGGGACGGCAGCGCGCGAGATAGACGGAGGGCGCATCGCCCTTGTCCTCGTCCTGCTCCAGGACCAGGCGACTGATGTCGTACACCAGTTGCTCGAGTTTGTCCCAGTAATCGCGATAGGTGGAAGCTTCGGGGCCCGGCTCGAATTTCTTCATCACCGTGGGGCGATTGGGATCCGGTCGGAAAAAACTGTACGAGGGCAGTTCGCGCAGTTCGGAGGGCTCGCTTCCGGGATCGGTGACTTCCTTGATGACCTTGAAGACGCGTTCCTCGGGATTGCGGACTACGCCGCCCTTGAGAAAGGCCTCCAGGCGACGGGAGCAATCCTCCGAAGCCAGAAAGTCCGGGGACATGATCAGCAGCATGATGCTGTCGGGATTGAATTCGTAGACTTGTTCGTTTTCCTCGGTTTCCCCGGGAAAGGTACGCAGCTCGACGGTCCGTCCGAGCGCGTCGCTCAAACTGATTTCCAGGAAGTATTTTAGAATCGAAACCCAGCCGGCTTGTTTTTTCTCCTCATGTTCATCCAGAGGTGAGAAACAGAGCCATATATCGTTCGAACTTGCCATCGGAATATTTACCTTCGCGGGCGGTGATTGAAAGCGCCCGAATTACGCCTTTTTTGCACCGTAAGCTATCCAGGGCCTTCATATATACAACCCTTAATTGCCGCCGCGCTCAAATCGCACCGCGGCCAGCGCGCTATCGTACACTCCTATTAATTTTCGCCAGTCGTAGCGCTCCACAATAGGACGTCCGCGCGATTCGGGGCCGGTTTCCCGGATATTTTCCAGAGCCGAACCCAGCAGTTCCGTCAACTCCTCGAATGTCCCATAATAACAACCCTGTAGGAGTTCCTCGGGAAGTAGTTCCGGATAGGAGAGTCGCCGGGGCAAGAGCGGGCGGTTTTCGCAATACACCGCTTCGACCACGGACGCCCCGAAGAACTCATGGCGACTGGTGACCGGGATTATGTCCGTACTCCAGAGTAAGCGGGCATACTCTTCGCGCCCCGCCGCATAACCCGCGTGCGCGATTCGGCTCTCCGGCAGCGTGCCGGCGCGCAGTGCCGCCGCCGCATCGCCTTCCCCCAGAACCACCAGCTCGAATTCCGCGCCCCGGGCCTGCAAAACCTCCAGCGCTTGTAGGAACTCCTCGGGATTCTTATCATACTCCCAGCGATGGTTCCACAGAATCCGGGGCGTGGAGTTCCTACGGGAGGGTGGGGGACGGTGGGCGTCGAGTTCCGCCAGCTCCAGGCCCAGCGGAAGGACGGAAGCGCGCTCCTCCAGTTCCTGGACGGTCTCAAGTTCCCGATGATCGGGCAGCCGTCGGAGGAGTGCCCCGCAGCCGTTCAGGAAGCCGCGGCGATTGAAGTCCGAATTAAAGAAAAGGGCATCCGCGCACAGGGCGGAGGTATAGTTCATGAAG
>CAZGYS010000745.1:0-3260 GCA_964530305.1 uncultured Leptospiraceae bacterium | reverse complement strand
CGCCAGAAAGTCCTGGGGACGGGCAGCAGCAAGCGCGCTCACGCCCTGTATGTTTTCGGTGACTGGCGTAAGCCCGCGGAAGTGGAACACGTCAAGTGGGTGGCCTGGCCTGGCGACGGCTATGTGCCCTATCGCATGGGTTACGACTCTCGCTATCCCTGGTCGTTTCAGTTTCACGGCCGCAAGGTCCGCCACGACCGCGCGCGTGTCGTCATGAAGCGCAATGGTCGTTCCGTGCGTCTGCGCGTGGAACGAGGCAATCGCCGTATCCTGGTATGGTATCCCACGGGTCTTCCGCGCGCCACGTATCGCAATAAATACAATCGCCCCGATCGGGACATTAAGATCGACGTGGAGATTTCCAACGTGATGGTGGACGGCGCGAAGCGCGATTTTCGTTACACCGTCACCTTCATCGATCCGAAGGCGGTACTGAAGCAACCGGCCAATGATACGCCGTCCAATGACGTTAAGAAAAAGAAGAAAATTAATCCCGCGCTGAACTTGCCCCTGCTTACGGCGGCTTACGAAGGCCGGGCGAACAAGGTCCGTGATTTGCTGAATCGCGGCGCGGATCCCAGCGCGCGCTATCGCGGTCAGTGGTCTGCGCTGATGTACGCGGCCTATTTCGGTCATGAGGCGATTGTCGCGGAGCTCCTGAAATACGGCGCCGACACCACGGCGCAAGACCAGGGCTGGAACGCCGCGGGGCTGGCAAAGTATCGCGGGCACGCCAAAATTCAGCGCATGATTGAAGCGCGCGCGAAGACGAGAGCGCTGGTGCCCATCGTTCGGCATCGCGGGTTCGGCCCCAGGAAGCCCAGGTAGAAAGGCCGCGTTGGCCGGGTGCATCCGCAAGGTACCGCCCGGCCCCGGCGCATCAGTCCCAGTCGCAAATTACGACGAACTGGTTGCGACTTTCGCCGCGGGCGTTGGGCCAGCCTTCGGCGAATGCGCGAATCGCTTGCGCTCCCTCGGGGAAATCGGTACCGTTTATCCGACAGATTGCCTTAACCTTGCCTCGAGCGCTCCGGTCGGCGATAAATCTAACGGCATACACTTCGTGCTCTTGTAGATGTCCCTTCAGGGCCTCCAGGGATTGGGTCGTAAAACAACACGGGCAATAGGGGTCGTGTCCCGTTTTCGAATAGTCCACTTCGCGGGCGGCCAGGCGACCCACCGGGCCCTGCACGACTACGCGTGCTCCCGACCGGGACGGAGCCTCCAGCTTTAGATGAGAGGATAGTTTGTTGGTTTGTCCGTGTGCATCCAGGATGATCGCCATTACGGAAGAGACCCAGGCTGAACAGGTGATCCGCAAGGCTTCGGCCGGCGTTTCTTCCGTGTAGTCTTCGTACTCCGTGAAGCCGTCCGGCAGCCATTGGGGGTGCCGGATTTCCACGGCGATTTCCGTATTTATGGTCGACTCGGGATCGTCCTTCGGGGGCTTAACTTTTCGGACGGAAAGCAGGCGCGGAGTTATCCGGAAGGCGTCGTTGACTTCAATGTAGTCCGCGCGGCGATTAACGGAGGAAATATAGTGTTTCTTCTCCAGGACCCCGGCCATGGTCGCGAATATATCAAGCTCTTCGTCGTTTGCCGGCTCACCAGTGGGCATATGTCAGCCTGCCGAGTTCGCGTGGCGCGATGCAAGTCGAAAACCCCGCGGGGTAGGCATGAATAAATAGAGAGTTGCCATTTCAAGGGCGCCTTGTTATATGATACGTACGGCTTCTTCATGGAGAGGGCCCCGTAAAATGAATAACGTCGCACAAACTTCTCCTTCCATCAAACCAGGTTGGAAGCGCGTGGATGCGCTCGGTGATCTGGCCGACATATTCGAGCCCGGGGTGCAAATTTGCGCGTGGCCGCGGCAAGTCGATCCCCGCATCGTGAACTATCTTGAACATCTGGAGGCGGCGGACACGTTTCGTATCGCCGAGCTTGCGGCCGAAGGTGAGCAACTGGAACTGAACCGCTTGCCCATGGCCCCCGGGCGTGATGCGCTCATCGAGGACCTGATGTTCTTAAAAGAGATCATGCATGATCTGATGGGATGTCCCGTGACCGGCGTGCGCGTGGCTCGCATGGGGCACGCCATGTGTCCGGGTTGGCACTTCGACAAGACGGGTGTTCGCCTGGTATGTACTTACAAGGGGCCCGGTACGGAATGGCTGGGCGATCAAGGGGTAGAGCGCGAAACCCTTACGGCGGACATGCATTCGGAAAAGCAATACCACCAGGCCCATGAAGGTGAAATCGTCCTGCTCAAGGGAAGTCTCTGGCAGGACAATGAAGCCTTCGGTTCCATTCATCGTTCGCCGGACATGGAGCCGGGTACGCCCTTGCGCCTGGTGGTCACGGTCGACGCCCTGTGGGAAGACTGAATAAAAGAACAGACCTGAAGCGCGCGAATTAATCGCGGATTCAAGCCGTCGATTTCAGGAAGCGCTCAATCGCCGCCAGCCTTGCGTTCGGCAGGTTTTCCTTCCCGAGAATCGCATTCGGGTCCGTGCCTCCCTTGAGCAGTTCGCGTAAGTATTGTTTCAGGGGCGTGGACAGGTACTTTGAGCGCGGTTCATCGCTCACGAGCGCGATGAAGTTATCGAGAGTTCGCTTCGAGTAGAGGCGGGCGATTCCGGGGGCGATGACCTCGGCCGTCGCCTGCATCGGGGGTCTGTCGGGATAGTCGTAACTGAAGAGCCAGTTTCTCCCGCAGGCGCGGCAGGCGGCCAGCATCGTCGTCAGGTAACCCTGATCTCGCCCGCGCCACCGCACGGGCGGACCCTGAAACCTGCCGGCAACCAGGCGACGTTCCACGTCCATTACCATGGGCAGGACATCCACGTCGCCTCCGCTGTGGGTGAAGCGGCTTTGCTCAAGAACGCAGCCGATGCAACCTCTTTTAAGGTTCGGTTTCATAACGGGGCGATAAACGCGCGCGTTGTGACGCCCCGCCGGCTCTATCGTTTACCAACGACTATGAACTCAAGCGTGCGACTCATGGCGCCGGTCGTGTTCAGGCGCTTCGCGTAGTAGCGTTCGGTGGAATCGTTGTTGTATTTCTTGAGATAGGCGGCGTTCAGTTTGCGACCGATGGCCTTTTTATCTCGGGGAATTACGCCGTGCACTTTGTATACGACGCCGCCGCAGAGGATGGCGCCGCGCTTGTTTTTTAAAAAGGCGGTATACCAGCCGCGACCGCCGGTGTAGGAGCGCGCGAAGAGACGCTTATTCATGGGAACAATCCACATATTAAT
>CAZGYS010000744.1:0-3264 GCA_964530305.1 uncultured Leptospiraceae bacterium | reverse complement strand
GTGCTCGAGGCCGGCATCCGGACGTCCGGCTTTAGCGATCGCCACCGAGCCCAGACCTTAAATTACTGTAGAGCAGCCGACCTGCGTCTGGGCATGCGAATTAACTTCGGTGCTCCGCGCCTTGAATATGAAAGAATTGTAAACTGAGAAGAGGACGCGAACGGCACGAATCATACGAATCGACACTAATGGAGTTGGGGGCCGCGGGTTAGCCTACAACGAAAACGATTCAACTAACGCCGAATATAACTATACCCAAAGACATTCGTGCCATCAGTCACATTCGTAAAGATTAGTGTTCTCTCATCAAACCCGATACTTCTTCATCAGTTGCACGATGAGCGAAATCAAGCCGGACATGATGTAGACCACGATCAAACAAAACAGCGCGGCGGCGGCGTAGTCGGCGCTGTAGCGAAAAGCAATGAAAATCAAAACGCCGATGAGGAAGACCACGACGATGGCCAGGCGCTGGGGCGTGAAGGCTCGAATACCGGAAACCTGGGGTTTGGCGTAGCGGACCGTGCTTACCATGAGAAAACCGGCCAGCACGAAAATGATCGTCAGAATATAGTGCGGAATGGGAATCATGTCGTCGGTGAAAGCCAGCGGCATCAATCCCACGATGACGCCGGCTACGGGCGAAGGCAGACCGCTGAAGCTGTCCGTTGCATGCTGCACGTTAAAACGCGCCAGGCGATAGGCCGCGCACACCGGAAAAATGACGGCGATGAACGCGCCCAGGGGAACGGTGATGCCGCCCAGCACGAAACTATAGGTTTGCAGAACCAGCGTATACATGAGGACGCCGGGGGCGATGCCGAAGGTCGTCAAATCCGCCAGGGTATCGAGCTGGGCACCCAGTTCGGACTGTGCATTGAGAAGCCTGGCGGCGAAACCGTCCAGACCGTCCAGCAAGGCCGCCAGCAAAATCAGCAAACCGGCGATTGAGAGAATCCCCGGGTTCACGCCATTCTGAAAACATAGTAAAACACTGAAGAACCCCAGGGAAAGATTACCCAGTGTAAATATATTCGGAATCCAGCTCTTAATTCTGGCCATCGAGTGTTAACTACCGTGCGCGCGCTAATTCCGCAATTATCTTTTACTACTCACCGGAAAATCCAGCGCAGCCGCCGCCCCGGCGCGGAAGAGCTCGTGGCCCAGGGCCGCCACCATACCGGCATTGTCGGTGCAGAGGAATCGCTCCCGGGGATAATCCAGGGTCAGACCATCGTTATCAGCAATCTTGTCCAGGCGACCGCGCAAGGTCCCATTGGCCAGCACCCCGCCCGAGGCGATGATCCGCCGGATTCCAGTGCGGCGGACGGCGCGCTTGAGCATGCGCTCGACCAGTTCGAAAACGGAAGCTTGAAAATCGCGACAGATGCGCGTGGGTTCCTCCCCCGCCTGCGCTGCTCGCAGTACGGCCGTTTTGATGCCGGAGAAGGAGAAGGCGATTTCCGAGCCGGAAGTATTCTTCAAGAGGGGCGGAAACAGCGATTCCCGGCGGGATTCGCAGGTGGAGGCCATGCGTTCAATCACCGGTCCACCCGGATACTCCAGATTCAAAATGGAACTGGCCTTATCAAAGGCTTCCCCCAGGGCGTCGTCCCGGGTATCGGCGATGACCGACATTTTCAGGGGACCGTCCACCCGGTAAATCGCCGAGTTGCCGCCGGACAGCAGGAGCCCCAGGAAAGGATATTCCATTTGCGTGTCCTGCAATCGCACCGCGTAGAAATGCGCCTCCAGGTGATCGGCCGGAATGACCGGCACCCCGTGCACCAGGGACAAACAGCGCGCGAAACCGGCGCCGATCATCAAGGAACCCGTAAGCCCGGGGCGATTGGTTACGGCCACGTAGTCCAGGTCCTCGGGCGCAACGCCCGCTTTTTCCATGGCGCCCTGGTAGACGTAATTGATTTTTTCCAGATGGGCCCGGCTGGCGATTTCCGGCACCACGCCGCGAAAGGGCGCGTGCTCCTTGATCTGCGAATAGATTACATTGGCCAGGGATTCGCGTCCGTTGCGTACCACGGCTACGGAAGTTTCATCGCAGGAGGATTCAATGCCCAGGCCCAGGACATCTTGAGTGGAAGTCATCGTCTTTGCCGTCTTGCGTCGGGTCCGGCGGCTTACTTCACGCCCAGTTCGCGAATGGCTCGCTGCAACTGGGGATCGGTATCCAGGGTTTCGCCGGCCAGGCCGTATTCCGCCTTCAATAACACCATGGCCAGGGGACGAGAAAATTTCCAGCCCCGGGCCGCGGTTTCGGACAGAAAGGCCGCCGCGGTTTGCCCGTCGTACTTCGGTCGACGCTTGCGAAAGTCCTTCATGAAGCTGGTCTTGCGCATTTTATTTAGAAAATAGGTTTCGTCGTAGGTCGGCTTAACACCCGGCACCTCGATGTCCGGCTTGAGTCCCACGCCGTGCAGGGAGCGGTCCTTCGGAGTGTAGTATTTCTGAATGGTGATCAGAGCCGCGGTATCGTCCGGCAAGGGCCGAATGATCTGTTGCACCGACGCCTTACCGAAACTGCGCGTGCCGAGAATTTTCGCGCGGCCGTGATCCTGCAAGGCGCCCGCCATGATTTCGGACGCCGAAGCCGAACCGCGATTGATGAGCACGATCACGGGAATGGATTCGGGAATGATGCCGGCGCCCGCGCGACTGGTGGCTCGTAGAACGCGACTGGAATTTACGCCCCGGCCCCGAGCGGTCACGACGACCTGACCCGGCTTCAAAAAGAAACCGGAAAGTACCCCGGCCATCTCCAGGTGACCGCCGGTATTATTGCGCAGGTCCACGACGATGCCCTTGACGCCCTTCGCCTTGAAGTTCAGCAAATGATTCTTAAACTTCTCGATGGAACCGGCTTCCTCGCCGAAGAATTGCAGCAGACGAACGTAACCGATTTTGCCGTCGGCCAGCAGTTTGCCCTTCACGTATTCCAGGTTGAACAGTCCCCGGGTAACGCGAATCTTAATAATGTCTCGAATGCCGGCGCGACGCACTCCCAGCTCCACGTCGGTACCGATGTCTCCGGCAATCAACTTGATGATTTGGCCGAAGGTCTTACGACGCGTGGTGGTGCCGTCGATGGTCATGATGGTATCGCCCGGGCGAATGCCGGCGCGCGCGGCGGGTCCGCCGTCCACGGGCGCTATGACATAGGGTACGCCCCCGAGCATGGTAACTGCCACGCCGATGCCGACTTGCTTACCGGACTCCGCGTTATTGAACTGGCGATGCGCGGTCTTG
>CAZGYS010000743.1:0-3269 GCA_964530305.1 uncultured Leptospiraceae bacterium | reverse complement strand
GATTCCTTTTGGAATCGCTTTCGGATTATTTAGGGCAAGAAATCGCCTGCTTTCAGGAACACATCGTTGTCGGCGAAGCGTTGGTGTTGAGTGTCCGAAATAAATCGCCCATGCCGGGTCCTTTCGCATTGCAATGGGACGGAGTACTACTGTACGATGTTACGGAGGCCGGCCCTTCGATCGACGCCGAGCTGTTCCTTTTTAGTCATGGGGAGCGAGTCGCTACATTACAGTCTCAAGGTGATGCATTCATTGTCTTGAGCTTTGACATTGAAGATGGACATGGCGAATGGAAATTCTCTTCCTGGATGCCGGATGGTCATGGTGAGTGGAAATATATTAGCAAACCACGCACCGAACTCTACGATAAATTCGAACGAACTTACGGATAAGTTAGAAGGCGAGCCAATCATAACGATGCTTCGTCTTGCATTTACGTAAAGAACTCGCCAACTTATTGAAACTAGATTGATTTTTTCGGACGGCTGAAAAATGTTCTTCGTATGGATCTCGATAGGCTCCTGACCTTCACACATCAGAACAAGCCCACGGAGAAAGAGCTAGAGGATATCTCAAATTATCTTCTCCAAACGCTGTCGGAGCATCTGGGTCAGGAAATCGTCTGTTTCAATGAGCACTTCGCAATAGGTCGTTCAGCTTCTTTGAAAATCCGGAATAAGAATCCAATGCCGGGACCATTCGCGTTGCGATGGGATGGTTCGTTGTTGTACCGTGTTGCGGAGCCGGAACCGGCTATCGATGCCTATATTTTTCTCTATAGTCACGGGGAGCGTCTGGGAGCTCTGAAGGATAACGGAAATGGTTGGATTATTTTGTCCTATGGTTTTATAGGTGAAAAAAGAGGCTGGTCTTTTACATACTGGCATGGCGATGATTACGATGAGTGTACTTACATCAAGAAACCACGCACCGAACTCTACGATAAATTCGAACGAACCTACGGATAAGTTAGAAGCCGAGCCAACCATAGCGAGTTCTTTGCCTTGCATTACACGCAAAGAACTCGCAAAACTCATTGAAAGTAGATTGATTTTCTCCGGCGATTGAAAATTGTTCTTCGCATGGATCTCGATAGGCTCCTGGTCTTTACTCATCAGAACAAACCCTCGGAAAAGGACCTGGATGCGATCGGCGAATACTTGCTACGAACTTTCTCGGAGTTCATGGACCAGGAAATCGCCTGCTTTCAAAAGCACATCGTCCCGGGAGAAGCGCTCGTGCTGAATGTTCGCAATACTTCGGGCGCGCAGGGGCCGTTTGCCGTTCAATGGGATGGGGTCCTGCTTTATGGAGTGCGGGATGAAAGTCCCGCCATCCAAGCGGAGATTTTTCTGTTTAGTCATGGTGAGCGCATCGGGATACTCACGGAGCAGGGCAATGCCTACGCCATATATCGTTACAAAATTGAAAACAATGAAGGTGCGTGGAAGTTTGAGTTCTGGCACGGTGATGAATATGATGAATGGACTTATATAGAAAAGCCACGCGAAGAACTATACGGAAAATTTGAAAAAACCTACGGCTAAACTAAAACATGAACGAGGACGAACTACTCAAATACACATACGGCAATCCACCTGACTATGACGCACTCAAGGAAATCGGCCAATATATGCTGACTACTTTTTCCGAGTTCATGGGCCAGGAGCTGGCCTGCTTTAAGGAGCATTACGTAGATACGGGAGCTGCCGTGCTCAATGTAAGACATACGGAGCCGATGCCGGGCCCATTCGCTTTACAGTGGGATGGCCTCTTACTCTACGGAGTGCGCGATGAACATCCGGCCATGGATGCTTACATCTTTCTGTTCAGCCATGGAGAAAGGGTGGCCAGACTATATGATCGTGGTGACGGATGGATGATCTACACATACGAAATCGCCGAAGGCAAGGGGCAATGGTCCTTTGATTTTTGGCATGGCGATGAATACGGCGAATGGACCTATGTCGATAAACCGCGCCGGGATATGTACGATAAATTCGAGCGTACCTACGATTAACCTGCCGGTTACCGCTTCCGATTGGGCTTCACCGTGTGCACGACCATAATCTTCTGCCAGATCTTACTGGAAAGACCGCTGGAAAAACCTTCGATTTCGTTGAGGGCCGCGAGGACGACGGCGTCCTGAAAGCGAAGGGTGTAGATGGCGGCCAGAATGCTGATCAGGGCCACCATCTCATTGCAATAGTTCAGGTAGCGAATCAATTCGGCCGGGGTCATGTCGATGACGTGGGTCTTGTCCTTCGTCACGCCGCGCAGGCGTTCGGGGTTTTTTGAGATTTGATGTAGATCGACGACATGGGCCAGCGCGCGAAGCTCGTTCAACGCTCGCAGGGCGCGATTGCGTTTGATGCGTGCTTCCACCGTGATGAGAAAAAGAATCGCGCCACCGAGGACCACGAGCACGTTCACGCCCGCCTCAAGGACCTGCACGAAATTCCCCAGGTCCGGCGCCTTGCCCGGCAGCTTAAAATAAAAGAACGGACCGATGAGCGCGCCCAGCAAGAGCAGCACCACCATGCCTACGGCGATACGCAGGGAGTTGGAGTTGCGTGAAATCGCCTCGGCGCGTTGAGGCGAACGCTTGGCCAGCGCCAGAAACTCCAGGCAGACGCGACGGAGATCCGAATCCGGAAAGCGCTGGGAGATGCGTGAGTAGAGCACCTCGACGGTCTCGATGAGTTTATTTGGATCGAGTCTACGATACATTTTGATTACACGGACGCGCGCATGCGAGTGGGCAACTCCGTTACCGGTTTATGCTCAGGCATGTTCTCTTCGTCCTTCATGGATTCGGCCAGGCCGCCGTACCAGTTCGCTCCGGGCACGGCCGTGAAGCCATGCGCGAAGATACTCAGTATCACCGTGACGGTGATGGTCGCAAGCATAATGTCGCGTCCGGGGATGACGGCGTTGCCGAACAGCAGCAGCGCGAAAAGAATCGTGGCGATTCCCCGGGGACCGAACCAGCCCAGGAAGAAAACCGTATGGCGATGCATGCCCGAACCCGACAGGCTGACCCAGACAGCCGTCATGCGAATCAAGGTCAGGCTCAAAACGGCGTAGGCGACGATGAGCCAGTTAATAAGTTCGATGTAGGGGCCGACCATAATCGCCCCGAAAATAAAGAAGGTTCCCAGCACGAGTAGTTGCCCTTCGGCTTCGGCGAATTCGTAAAGGCAGGAGCAAACCGGGCGAGCTAGATTTCCTATGGTGAGACCCGCGGTGAACGCGGCGATGAGACCATT
>CAZGYS010000742.1:0-3269 GCA_964530305.1 uncultured Leptospiraceae bacterium | reverse complement strand
TTAACTTCCGATAAGAGGCCAGAAAATCCGGATGCTCCAGTTTGCCGGCGATGACGCGATCCAGTTCCCGCAGTAAATCGTCGTGTTCCACCACGGCGTCCGGCCCCATGCGCCTGCGCCACTTCAGAACGATGTTGATAAAGTTGTTCCAATCCCCCAGGGAGGGCATGGAGAGCCTGGCCAGGGCCTCATTGATCTTCGCGTCGGGAAATTCATTGCGGCCGTATACGGTTACGGCCGTCAGCGCCATGCGGCGCATGCACTCCTCGAAATAATCCAGGGCCTTGCCGAAGAGAACCGAACCCGAGGCCGATTCCGGCATGCGCTCGGCGTATATGTCCTTGAGTTCCGCAAGCATGTTCAGTTATCCAGGAGCGTTTCGCCCTCGCCGTCTCCTTGCTCCACGTGAAAAAGTTCGTACACGATGATGGGACGCGCCTTGCCCTTGACCCGCACGGTATCCACTTCGCGGAAAATGAAATCCGGATCATCCGCGCAAAGCTCCCGGACGGTTTCGCTTACGAGTATGTCGACCCCGTATTCCTTCGTCAACCCCTCGATGCGCGAAGCGGTATTGACCACGTCTCCGATCACGGTGAAATTCTTCCGCGAGCGTGATCCCATGGTGCCCGAGATCACGTGTCCCGAATGCACGCCCACGCCCATTCTGATGGGGGGCTTGTGTTTGTCCGCCAGAACGCGATTAAAAACATAGAGTTCGCTGAACATATTCCAGGCGGCTCGCAGGGCATTCGCGGCCGCCTGGGCCGGCGTTCCACCGGTCTTCTCAAAGACGGACATGATGGCGTCACCGATGTATTTGTCGATATCACCGCGATGCCGCTCGATGGCATTGGTCATGACCGAAAGATAGTCGTTGAGGGTCTCCACCAGATCCCGGGCCTGGATGCTTTCCGACCAGGATGTAAAGGAACGAATATCGGAGAACAGAATCACGGCTTCTTTTTCCTGGCCGTAATCGCCTTCTCCCTCCGTACCCTTCATGACGTGTTCCAGCGCGCGCTTGCCGATAAACCCCTTGAAGAGGTGTAGAAACCAGCCCTCGGGATCAAAGCGATGCATGCGGTCGTTCACGCGACGAATATGGCGATGAGCATTGGACTCCTCGAAGAAGCGTAGCGCGCTTTTCATGTATTGAATGCAGGGCTCCCTAGCCTGTTTTTTACCATAAAGCACCGCCAGTCTTTCGTGCACCAGCCCTCGCTCCACCTTGCTCATGAAGTTGGGAATGTTCTTCATGCTTTCCAGATAGGCCGTTTCGGCGCCGTCCAGATCTTCCTTCCGTTCCAGGGCCTTGCCCCGCAGTAAATGATACTGCCCCAGGAAGAGCACGCGATTGCGGGACTGCTCGGCGAAATCGCGCAAGGCGTTCAAGGTCTCCTCGAATTTCTCGTGGTCGTCCACGTCCAGGTAGCAATTGGCCTGACCCATGAGCGCGAAACCGATGCCGTCGCTGTCCGCGTGTTCGCGACTCAACATCATCGATAAAGAATGACTGAGTTGATAGGATTGCAGGGCTTGCTCCGACTCCCAGCGAATCCAGTGCACCTGCCCCATGAGCGAATGCATCATAATCTGACCGAACACATCGCCCAGTTTTTCGGACAACGCCAGGTCCCGGCGAAAACAATCCATGGCGTCTCGATATTCGCCGGCCTGCATATGCAGGCGCCCCTTGTTCCCGAGAGTCAGCGCCAGGCCTTCGTCGTCCCCCGCTTCCTGTTTGCTCTTGATGCTGCGCTCGTAGTATTCGAAGGCCTCCTTGAACAGGCCCTTATCGCCGAAGGCTTGCCCCAGACTATCGTAGATGCGCGCGATGTACTGCCACTCCCCCAGGCCTTCCGCGTAATGCAACGCGCGATCATAATAGCGAATGGAGTCGTAGTGATAACGCTTCTGATGAAGAATCAAGCCCTGGTAGTGCAGCATGATCATCGCTTCGCGATTCAGGGAATCCGCGTTCAGGCGATCAAACAGCGCGAAGCAGCGATCCATGGTTTCCAGGTCTCGACGATGATACAAAGTCACCGCCAGCTCCGCCAGAATCTCCCGCGCCATGCGCAGGTGTTCGCCCCGCTCCATTCCCGCCAGCAGCTCCGCGGGCAGGTAACCGAAATGTTCGTGACTGGCCAGCATGCGATTGGCCGCCGCCTCCCGGAGCAGCTCCAGAATTTCCTCGTCCGGCAGAAGCGGCGTGACGCGCGCGAAGAAGTCCCGGGCCGCGGCGGCGGGGACTTTGATCAGGCTCGGCATTTTCTCCTTCAAGGATAAGGGCGCGATGCGACGCAGCACGTCGGCGGCATCGGGATGAGCTCGAGCAAGCTCATCCAGGACGTTGTCATCAAGGGTGGACATTGAGCGTCATCCAGCAACCGAAGCTGCCTTCTTCTCAAGCCTTTTTTAGGGTCCGGACGTTTTGGAAAAGATTCACAAATAGGAGGAGCACTCAAAAGGGACGCTCAAAGTCATGCGTCAACCCGCGCGGTAGTACCCAGGTATTCCAGCGTGAGCAAGGAGAGATCATCGCGCACCACGCCCAGCTCTTCCAGGCGCACGGCCATGGCCGCGGGATCCCCGGCGGTATCCGCCGCGATCTCGGCGAAGACGTTCTCGTCACTGTTCATGTTTCCGTCCGGCAGGAGAATGTCGTCACGACCGTCGCTGCCCAGCACGAGCTTGTCCCCGGCGCGCAGGCGGAGCGCGTGAGTGCGGTATCTTTCCGCGGCACCCGGCGTCCCGAATTTCAAGGAAATCAATTCGGCCGTCTCCACGCCGTCTCCCTCGGGAATAAAAGTCGCCCCGCCGTCCCGCAACAGTACCGGGCGCGGGTGCTCCAGGTTGACGAAAATCAGATCTCCGCTTTCGTTATCGAGCAGCCCGTAGACGGCGGACATGAGCATGGAGCCTTCGAAGGATTCGAAAACCGTATTGATCTCCCGGAATACGTCCAGCAGCCACGCCTCCCGCTCTCCGGGTGCATTGTTTCGGGCCCGCGCGATGATGGCGCGAAAGACCGTACCCATGACGATGGCGCCCCCGGCACCCTGCATGGACTTACCCATGGCATCGCCGTTGAGAAAGACGGTGTGCGCGCGACCGTTCACGTTGATGGTATCGGTGATGCAAATATCGCCGCCCAGTTCGCAATCCCAGTGGCGAAAGCGAAAGCGCTTTTGCTGTCGAATCAATTGCCGGACGCGAACCTAGGGCTCGACGTTGCCATGGCCCACCAGCGGCCGGAGGATCAT
>CAZGYS010000741.1:0-3282 GCA_964530305.1 uncultured Leptospiraceae bacterium | reverse complement strand
CCAGGCGATGGGATGCAGGCGGACCTCGGTATCCGGCGAAACCTGACGAATGTCCTCCACCGCCAGCTCCGCCAGGGCGGCGGTCCGCTCCTCATAGAGCAGCTCCAGCCGGTCCAGCAGGATGTCGTCCTGGGAGCACAGGGCAATAGTGGGACGCCATTTTTCCCAGCGTCCCGTTCCTCGGCCCGCGTCCAGCACGGAGCCCAGAATGCCGATCATGACCTTTTTCTTACGTTTTGACGCCATTCTCCGTTTCCCGACCAGCCGGGCTCCTCCACCACCCTCGCACAGGATTAGAATTTTGTCTAGCTTTTAGAATTTCATCTAGAATCAAATTCACCTGACTTCCCCAGCTCCGTTTCCCCACTCACCCGTTGCACCGTCCGCCGTTGGACCGTTCCACCATTTACCATCGCACCGTCCACCGTTGCCTCCGTCGACCGCCTCAAAACGCCGATTCGCGGGCTTTCGCGCACTGGCGAACGCGATTTCGGGCGCGAAGCTCACGTTGAAATTTTTTGGCGATTTTTTTGGGGCCGAGCCTGGA
Organism: uncultured Leptospiraceae bacterium; assembly: GCA_964530305.1. Taxonomy (GTDB): domain Bacteria; phylum Spirochaetota; class Leptospiria; order Leptospirales; family Leptonemataceae; genus CAZGYS01. Next base: position 2,735 of record CAZGYS010000741.1, on the reverse strand, counting down.
AGCCGGCACGCGCGTTGCAGTATAGGTTCACGTAAACCGCAAATACACCACCCCTGAAACGATGATGGGGTCGACACGGTGCGTTTCAGGTATCGCGAAACGGCGCATCGCGCGTTTCGCAACCGTGTCGACCAATTTTTTCGCAACCGACCGCGAAGGCGACGTTCGCCGTCTTCAAGGACGAATCGAGGTACCATCGCCCCGCGATGCAACTCGCCGACGATTCGGAAGGTTCGCATTCAGGGTTGTAACTCAGCGGTATAGAGTGCCGACCTGATACGTCGGTGGCCCCGGGTTCGAGTCCCGGCAACCCTATTCGCGGTATCGCAATCGCCGCGAAACTCGATTTTCCATCGGGCTACGATGATTGCACGGGGTTATAGCTCAAGTGGATAGCAGCACTTGCCTACGAAGTAAGAGGTCCGGGTTCGACTCCTGGTAACCCCTTTGTTCGCTTACTTACGAATCAGTAAGTAAGCGAACTTGTATTGAGATAACGATCGAGCATAAAGGTAATCGAATGAACGCCGTATTTGAACATATTAAACATATGCTGAAGCGATTTAGCGCGTCCGAGAGCGATGCGCGAGATTCGCTTCGAGGCGGCAACTCATTCGAACAAACCGCGAAACGAAATCCATGGCGGGGGAGAAGTTATCAAAGTTCCATACCATGGATATCATTGAGGGAGTATGTGCTCAATTTGGTAGAGGGCCTGGCTTTTAACCAGGAGGTCCGGGTTCAAGTCCCGGTGCTCTCATCCTCATAAAACTAAATCGGAAGAATTTTCAGACAGGAATTCCATAACGGAGACAATCGACAAACAGGCGAAAGCAAGGGACGGTAGCTCAGCGGTAGAGAGCGGCGGGCTCATACCCCGACGGCCGTGGGTTCGAATCCCACCCGACCCAATCCGGCTCGCGAGCATTCGGGCGAAGGCCTGATTCACGCTTCGCGACCGAGAATCACGAACGGAATAATTTTTCCATTATTCAAACACATCGGGCTGTAGCTCAATTGGAAGTAGCAGCGGGCTCATTCCCCGACGGTTCCGGGTTCAAGTCCCGGCGGCCCCAATCTGGAACGGAATTTAATTGAAGCTTCCGTTACGCTAAAATAACCTGAACGACAGGCAGGTCACGAAGGAAAGAGATATGGAAAACAATTTCAACATCATTCAGGGAGATAAGGGAGGCCTGATCAAGGCCTGGACGAAAGGCGTACCTTTCGACGACAACTCCCGTCGCCAATTGATGAACGCGGCTTCCATGCCCTTCATCTATAAGTGGGTCGCGGCCATGCCGGACGTGCATCACGGTATCGGCGCCACGGTGGGAAGCGTAATTCCGACCGAAGGCGCAATCATTCCCGCCGCGGTGGGAGTTGATATCGGTTGCGGTATGATGGCCGTTAAGACCAGCCTGAAGGCTACGGATCTCCCGGACAACCTGCGCGAAATGCGCTCCGCCATCGAGGCCGCCGTACCGCACGGTCGTACCGATAATGGTGGTCGCAATGATCGCGGTGGTTGGCGTGGTCGCCTGCCGACCTACGTGGCCGAGACCTGGAACGACGAATTGAAGTCCGGCTTCGAAAAAATCGCCTCGAAGCACAAGATGATCAAGAAGGCCAACAATGTCGGACACCTGGGGAGCCTGGGTACCGGAAACCACTTCATTGAAGTGTGCCTGGACGAAGCCAACGACGTTTGGTTCATGTTGCACAGCGGTTCGCGCGGAGTAGGTAACAAGATTGGAAGCTACTTCATCGAACTGGCCAAGAAGGATATGCGGCGCTTCTTCATTAATCTGCCGGATAAGGATCTGGCTTATTTTCCGGAAGGAACGGAGCACTTCGACGACTACGTGGAAGCCGTTGAATGGGCGCAGCATTTCGCCATGTTGAATCGGCGCATCATGATGAAGCACGTCGTGGAAGCCGTGGCCGATTGTAAGGGTATCCCGCCCTTCGAATCGGAAGTGGCGGCCGTAAATTGTCACCACAACTACGTGGCGCGCGAAAACCACTTCGGGAAAAATATCCTGGTAACCCGTAAGGGCGCCGTGCGCGCTCGCCAGGGAGATATGGGTATCATTCCCGGAAGCATGGGCGCTCGTTCGTACATCGTGCGCGGTCTGGGTAATCGCGAAAGCTTTCACTCATGCAGCCACGGCGCCGGTCGCGTGATGTCTCGGACGGAGGCGAAGAAAACCTTCAGCGTCGAGGATCACGAAAAGGCCACGCGCGGAGTGGAATGTCGTAAGGATTCCGACGTCATCGACGAAACGCCGGCGGCGTACAAGTCCATCGACCAGGTCATGGAAGCCCAGAAGGACCTGGTTGAAATCGCATACACTCTACGACAGGTAGTTTGTGTGAAAGGTTAGATGACGGTGCAACGGTAAACGAGGCAACGGTCTAACGGTTAAAGGATGAGGGGTGGAACGGACGAGTTTCGCCCCTCATCTTAATTTCAGTGCCTTCATTTGGTTCAAGAATGAAAAACGAAAACTCAATCACGATCGACGGCAGCATGGGCGAAGGTGGTGGGCAGATTCTGCGCACTTCCCTGGCCCTGGCGGTCATTACCGGACGCCCGCTTGTTCTCGAAAACATACGTGCCGGGCGCGGGAAGCCCGGCCTGTTGCGTCAGCACCTCACGGCTGTTCGCGCGGCGGCCGAGCTCAGTAAGGCCCGCGTCCGGGGCGATGAACTGGGTTCCATGAAACTGGAGT
>CAZGYS010000740.1:0-3284 GCA_964530305.1 uncultured Leptospiraceae bacterium | reverse complement strand
CCGGCGGTCACGATGCTGATCGGGAAGTCGCGGTGAGCGATGCGTGCGCCTTGAGCAACGCAGCGGTTCGCGAACGCGAAATCCGCGGCAATGCGAAGGTTCGTGTCAAAGGGCCGTGCCTGGAGCAAATTTCGGCGCGTGAAAAAAGTCTGGTGACAGATGTTCAGACCTTTCCAGAATTCCTCCGGGGCCGCGGCGACTCGGGGCGCATCCCCGAGTTGGGGATAGCGAAGAATGTAATCGCCGTAGAGAACGTCCAGATTCGAGACGTCCGACTGGAATACGCGACTGACGGAATCGTCGGCGGCGAAGCGATCACCGCTGTTCATGAAGTTAACCCAATCGCCCCGAGCCAGGCCGACACCCTTGTTCATGGCATCGTAGATTCCCTGGTCCGGCTCACTTACCCAGGTTGAAATTTGGTCCTCGTATTCGCGAATGACCGCGATGCTTTCATCGGTGGACCCGCCGTCGACGATCATATACTCTATCGCGCCTTGATTCTGCTCCAGAACGCTTTCGATAGGGGCGCGTAAACCAGGCGCGTCGTTATAGTTTATGGTGACGACGGAAATGCTCACGGTAGCTCCTTCTCAAGCCGTTCCATGGTCGGGTCAAGCAGCTTTTCTCTATTGACGTCGCGTCGACCCGGGGCGATATCGACTCCGAATGCGAATCATTCTTTGTGACCAGTTTTATTATCCTGATGAGAGCGCCATCGCTCAGATTCTAACGGACCTTTCCCTGGGGTTGGCCGGGCGCGGGATGGAAGTCCGCGTCCTTTGCGGTTCGGACATCTACGCCGGTGACGGTCGAACAAAGTCCGAATTGGGGGAAAGAATCGCCGCGGCGAACATTCGGATCCATCGTGTGCCGCGCTTGATGGGCGGGCATGCGAAAAAGGGAAAACTGTTTCGACAGCTCTGGTTCTACGGGGTTGCCTTCCTGCGCTTGCTTTTCATGCGTGCTCCGGATGTCTATGTTGCTCAAACGACGCCGCCGCTCTTGCCCTTTGTGTTCCGTGTTTTGTGTTTCTTTAAGCGTAGGCCCTACGTCGTCATCGCGCAGGATTTGTGGCCGGAAGCCCTGGAGGCCCATGGCGTACTTCGCCACGATAGTTTTCCGTATCGCTTGCTGGGGTTTTTGCTGAATGGAGCCTATCGCCGCGCGGCGCGGGTGGTCGGCCTGGGAGCCCATATGCGCGAACGACTGCTCGCCAAGGGGATTCGGGCGGAGCGTATCCATGATATTCATAACTGGGCGCCGTCGGAACTGGAAAATCTGGACCTGAAGCGAGCGCGAAAGCGCCTCGAGCAGGGAATTCTTGGGGAAGTGCCGCCAAAGAGCGGCCCGCCCACGCTTCTATATTCAGGTAACATGGGGTTGGCTCATGAGTTCCAAACCTTGCTGGAAGCTCTGCGAATACTAAAGGCGGAAGGCGTGGAGTTTCGCATGCTGTTTTCGGGCGGCGGCAACCGGCGGGATGAAATTCGCGCGCAAGCGGAGCAAATGAAACTTGCCGTGGAGTTTCTACCCCACCAGCCCAGGGAATTGCTGGCGGAACATCTCATGCGGGCTGATGTAAGCGTGATCACCATGGCCGAAAGTTTTCGAGGCATCGTCGTTCCCAGTAAATTGTACGGCGTGCTGGCCGTGGGCAGCCCCATCGCCTTTGTCGGTCCTGCGTGCGAAATCGCCGACGTCGTGCGCGAAGCCGGATGCGGCATCGTCGCCGTCAACGGGGACGCCGAGGGCTTGGCTCGTGAACTCAAGGGGGCTCTCAAGAGTAAGGCCCGACGCGAGAAAATGGCGCGGGCGGCGCGGAATCACTATCATGAGCGTCTGGGATCGGAACGTTCCATCGACGAATACTTTCGCGTGATCGAATCAGTCGTCGTTCCCGTTCGATAAGCTACGACGAGCCCCGCGGCCGTCGTAGGGATGAACTGCATCATGTGAATGACCACGGCCACGGCCAGGGCGTCGGTCTTATCGACGCCGAAAAGAGACAACCCGAACACCATGGCCGCTTCGAAAACGCCCACCCCTCCCGGCGCGCTCGGCAGGGCATATCCCAGCAGTCCGATGATATAGACCGTGAGAACCTGCGGGGCCGTTAGTTGCATTCCGGCGATAACGACGATCACCAAATAGAAATAAATCCAGTAGACCAGCCACAAAAGGATGGAGTAACCGGCCAGCCCGGGTAGAAAGTTCATGCGCAGGTTGCCCCGAATTAAACGGGCTGCTTCGCGGGCAAAGCGGCGGAGCCTGGGCCACGGGAAAAGCTTGAACAGGCGATTCACCCATCGCGGGAACCATCTCAAGATGAACAGTCCCAGGATCGCAAGGCCGGCCGCCGGCGCCAGAGCGAGGGGCGCCGCAAGGTGCTTGGAATAAGCGGCCGCGGGCAACGCGAAAAGTAAAACCGAAAACAAATCGAATATGCGTTCCTGGAAAACGATACCCAGGGAGCGACCGGGAGAAAGGCCACCGGCTTTCGTCAGGTGGACGACCTTCGCCGCTTCGCCGGCCTTCGCGGGCAACAGGTTGTTCATGCCCAGCGCCAACAGCACGGATTGGATGGTTACCGGAAACCCGGGAACGCCCCGCGCCAGATAGTTCAGTCGCAAGGCCAGTACGGTGTAGGCCAACAGAGAGAGGGCAAAGGCCGCCAGGAGCAGGCTCGGGTTGAAGCGCGCGAAAGAGTCCAGCAGGCGAGGGAAGTCCAGGCCGTTCAGGAGATAAACCAGCGAACCTATCAAAAATATCGCCGCCAGGGCATGGCGGGCAATCGCTTTAAGTTTTTCGGAGTTCATCGAGTTAATAGAAGCAATGCGGCCGTTGCAATGTAGGCGGCCAGCAGGAGCGCCGCGCTGTACCTCATGGGACCGGGCAGGGTGCCGGCGCGCGGCCAAAAAAGCAGGGGCGTCAGTAGAAAGGCGCCGAACTCGGCGAACACCACATGATAGCCGATGAAAAACGTCGGCAGGCAGAACAGCGGCAAGGCATGGACGCGAAAGACGTGCTCATCACCCGCGCGAAACGTCTCCATGAGCTTTAAGCCGTACATCAGGATGAGCGCAAGCAGAAACAGCGACCCCATGATGCCGACGTCCGACAACACTCCCGTAAAGAGCATGGAAGGATTATCGGCGACGAGTTTTCCCGCGCGAACCAGGTGTGCCGTTTCAACCATGAAGCTGTTCAAGCCGCTGCCGATCCATGGATGCGCGCGAAACACATCCAGGCCGGCATGGAAGAGTTGGGCCCGTACGGGATCC
>CAZGYS010000739.1:0-3284 GCA_964530305.1 uncultured Leptospiraceae bacterium | reverse complement strand
AAGACGCGAAGGCGCGCCTGGACGCGGCGAAAGCGGCCCTGGATGAAAAGAAAAAAGAAATCGCCTCAATCCAAGACAGGATGGCCAAGGCCGCGACTCTCGCCGAGCTGAACGCCGCCACGGCCGCGAACAAGGCGGCCATGCAGGAGTGGTCCCAGCGCGCCATGCGCTTCAGTCGTGCCGAGGAACGGATTAAGAATCGCGTGCGGATCCTGAAGGAAGAGATTGCCACCATCAAGGCGAATCTGGAGCCGCACCTGGACCGGCTCCTGCCCATGGACGACAATCCGCGTCTATACACCGACATGGACGGTTACCTGGACGTGGGGTCGTCCACGTATATTCAATCCGAGGACAGGCTGCGCGCCAGGTATAGGATGCTGGACGGTTTCGTTGAGAACAAGATCGGCGCCTATGACTTGATGTTCGCCTGGGGCGATCAGATCGATCCCGACGACGGGAGCAAGGTCCTGGGACGCGGTCTGGCCGAGGTGCATCCAGATTATAATCTAACGAGTTTCTATCGGGAATACCACGGCAGCCGCATCGCCGACGCGGCGACGACGCCCATGACGGCGCTGCGCGATATTTGGATTCTGGGTCGACCGGGCAAGGTGCCGGCCTTCGGCATCGACGCGCAGGGACGTTCGTTCATCGATCCCAACCGGCCGCCGGTGTGGCTTCCCGACGCCATCGAGGTTCAGGTTTCGGCGATTCGCCTGCAACATTCTCAATACAGCAACTACGCCGCGGCCATGGACGCGAAAGTGCGCGACGTCGTGGCGGCGCAGGCGGTGATCTTCGCGCATCTGGGCGTGTATGGAATCGCCCCCGCGCTTACCTACGCGCTGGCCGTGCAGAACATGGAGAACCAGCGTTCGACGCTCACGGCCCACGTGGGCAACGCGGCGACGGAGGGTCGCCGTTTACGCGACAAATACGCCGAACTGCACGAGCTGACCGAAATCGATACGGTGGATAAACTCAAGAGCGTACTGCGGCGAAACGAATTCGGTTTGTCTACCGCGGACGTGGACATGATCACGACCGGCTCGTGCACGTCCAACTGCGGCCTGGACACGCTGGTCTGGAAGGGCGGCGATAAGGATCTGGCGTTCAACGAAATCGCCGGCAGCGACGGTAAGTCCATAGCCCATCTGAAGGGGCGCAAGGACGGCTATGGTCTGTATATTAGAAAGGGCAAGGCCGAGGCGGGCGGCGGTTCCACGGCGCATCACCAGTTCGGTTCGGACAAGCGCTCCATGCAGCTCATGGTTACGGCGGACGAATTCAGCGACGCGCTGGCGGCCATGGCGAAATCGCAATACGAAATCGAGAAGAGCGAATACCACGCGACGGCCGAAAACTTCATCAACGCGAACGGCGTGAAGGCCGACGAACTGACCGTGCTCACGGACCGCGAAGCCTTCATGCACTCCCTGCTCCAGGACGCCGCGGACCTGGACGGCACGAACAACGGCGTGGGCTATGAAATGTATCGAACAATCGCCCGGGACTACATGGGCGAAGGCAAGGTCGTGGACCGGATCTTGGAGTTGCGTCTGAAGCAACAGGTGGAGCTTCAGAAGAAAGATTGGCAGGTGAAGGAACAGGACTTCGCCGCGAAGAAGGCCGAGTGGCTGGAGACCATGAAGCGCTACCAGAACGGCGGCGCGGAGCAGTGGCGCGAAATCGAGGCGCGCCTGAAGAAGGCCTGGGAGAACTGGCGCACCGACTACGACGCGAAGGCGAAGACCGCGGCGGACGCGCGCTTGAAACGCATCGAGGACGCGGTGAAGGCCCAGCAAAAGTGGACCGAGGACATGCTCAAAAGCCGCCAGGGCCCGAGCGACGCGGAGCGCATCAAGGCGCTGTATGAGGGCATTCAGGCGCAGGTGGAGACCTTGAAACGCGGCCTGCCGGCGCAGGTGGCGTCGGTGATCGATACGAACTCCATCCTGAACGCGGCCTGGGCGCGCGAAAAGAACGCGCGGCGCGAGCTGGACCTCAAGGTTCTGCAGGGCGCGTTGTATGCGGACGTGAATTTGTTTTTGAGCGAAGCGAAGGCGACGAACTTCGCCACGGCCGAGTCCGACCGCATCAAGAAGGAATTCGAGACCCTGCAAGGCAACCTGAAAGACGCCAGCACGCGCATGGCCATGCTGCAATCGCTGGACACGCTGGTGACGCTGCCGGACCAGTTCGCGAAGACGATCGAGGAAGCGAACAAGGCACTGGACACGCAACTGGGGCAACGCATGGCGAAGTCCGGCTTTTCCCGCGTGGGCAATACGTATTCCCGATTCGCGAAGACGCCGAACTCCATGCAAAAAGGCCTGCCCGGCGAATGGCAGACGATACCCGCGTATCGATTCTATGAATATACGAAACCCGACCTGCCGACTATTAAGGATTCGCGCGGGAAGGAATGGGACCTTTCGCGCCTGGTGACGGCCAGCGACGCGACGCGCACGGTGCTCAGCGGCAAGGGCGAACTGGACCCCGCCGAACTGGCGATGATGGTGGACGTGGCCCGTTCAAAGATGAACAAGGATTTCAAGGGCATCTATGATCCCGACAATCTCCAGGACCTGGAAACCGCGGCGATAGCCAGGTGCGGCATCCGCTGCATCACCCGCGCGGCGCAAGCGGCCCAGGCCCAGGCGCGAAACATCACCGGCAACCAGAACGCGGCCGGACAAATCATCCACGGCGACCAGACGCAACGCGAAGTCATTGATGGAACGACGAAGGCCGGCTATTTAGTGGGCGACGTCGAAGGCGGCGAATTCGGCGTGCATCACTTCAATGAGTTCTGGAACGCGTTGATGCTGAAGGACCATTTCGACAAGTTGAAGGGTGAAGCGGAAGCCAGGAGTGATTCGGGGCATTATGCCGTTGGTCGGAGCCTGGGCAAGATGATGACCGGTGGCGCTATATTGACGCTGAACAACGTGAATCCGAGCATCAAGGCGATGGCGAGAGCGTACGGCATGGACGCTGAACGATTCATGGTGAACCCAAAGACCGTGGAGAAGGCGAAACAGAAAGTCAGAACGGTAGAGGGGAAGATTGCCGAATCTTTCTATACGAACCGCGACGCAATTGATCAGACGATTGATGTTGCGGTGGCGGTTGCCGCTGTTGCGGCGTCGCTCGTTTCCGGTGGTGCTTCGTTGGGTGCATATACCGCGTATGCGGCGACGGTGGCGACGGCGGCGGCCGTGGGCAATGCGGCATATAAAGGCGCGATTGGTTTACACGAGGGTGGCCTTGCCGGTGCG
>CAZGYS010000738.1:0-3291 GCA_964530305.1 uncultured Leptospiraceae bacterium | reverse complement strand
GGGAGCGATTGTCTGGGCGGTCATCATGGCGTTCTTGCGACGCAGGGGCCACAGGAGTGCCTTGAGAACTACCTTCGGATGAAGGATTGCCGGCAAACCGCGCTGGAAGTGCATAACCTGCATGAAGCGGCTCGCGATGTCCTTATCAACACCGGACAGTTCAAGCAAGGCGCCTTTGTACCAATTCAGGAAACCCAGGTAAAAGGGACGTTTGCCTTCCGTTTCCCGGTAGCGCATGTCCTCGGTGGAGGCCAGCAGCCAGGCAATGTCGTTGTAGGATTTACTTCGATTGCGAAACCGCCGTGAAAGGCCTCTTAAGGAAGAGGTATTCTGTTTGCGCAGACAATACCGCAGATTCATGGCACCCAGGGCGGCGGTAGTCATGCCCTGTCCGAAGATGGGGTTGAAGCTGCAGTTCGCGTCCCCCATGATGATTAACCCTTTCGGGAATTTTCGCATCTTTTCATAGTAGCGACGGAGATCCGAGGGGATCTTGTGGCGCTGAATCTCGGAGACCGGTTTGGCTCGCGAAAGCGCCTCATGGTATTCGGAGCGGGGCAGTTCCCGCGCGAAGGCATGGAAGCCGTAGGAATCCTCCGGCGGATGCTCGCCGTGGTAACCGGCCTGGGTTACGATCCAGCGATCTCCTTCCACCGGCGAAATATAACCGATGCGCTTTCTGGGATTTTGACTATAGACGATAAGCATCTTCCAGTCGAAGTCCATATCGGCGGGTTTCTTATAAAGACGCGTGGCGTAGCACATGTCGATCTTGACTTCTTCTTCGCGAACTTCTCCGTAGCCCAGTTCCTTCAGCCAGCGCGGAGACCTGGTCTGTCGACCGGAAACGTCCACGACCAGCTCCGCCGGAAAGTCGATGTGAGCCTTTGCTCCGTCGTAACCGAATTGTACGACGACGCCTTCCACTTGTTTACGCGCGTCACTGTGGATGAGTTTGAGGACCTGGCAGTCTTCGATCACCTTGACGTTGGGGTATTCCTTTAGCAGGCGCATGCGAAGATGGTACTCAAGCATGGGGCGCGTCTGCATGTAAAAAGGAAGGTCGCTTTCCTTGCGAGACTTCCACACCCCGTGATGATACCACGCCAGGTCGGCCATGGAATCAAAGGGAATCGTGCCCCGGCGGGTCATTTCATTCCAGAATCCCGGAAATAATTCTTCCAGCGAATCCGAACAGGCCTTTAAAAGGGCATGGGTATGGAAACCCTGGGGCGCGCCTTTTCGCGGCAGACCGGCGTCCGGGAGTTTGTCCCGCTCCATGATGGTTACGCTTTCAAAGTGTTCCGCCAGAACGCGCGCCGCCAGCAGGCCGCCCATGCTGGCGCCGATGACGATGGCTTCCTTGCCGCGATAGCCGCGCTTCGCTTGCTTAAGTTGATCTAGAATAATTCGGCTTGTCCTATTTTTAATCATCTACTTATCTCCAGGTTCTTCAATGGCGATTCGCCGTTTGTATGTTTTATATGTTTTGTTTGACGGTCGAATCAAGGCTTCGTACTGAAACCCACGTATTCACACTTCCAGACTCTACTTCATTAGACGCAGAAACTATTAAAAATACCTCCAAAAAACACGTAGCGCTACCGGGTTTTCTCCTACTCTAATACGCAACTCGTATGAGAGCAAATATTTTATCAGTTTCTTACACTATTTTTATGAAAAACTAGAAACGCGATGCGAAGGGCGTGCCCATGCGATTGTGCGGCGCACCAGTTCGCGGCGAATGCGACGTAACATATAGTATAAAGGGGTTAGTTTTATATAACCCCTTTATCATAAGTTGAATTAAGCGCGAAAGCCTGGACTTTCGACACGCTGGAGAAGCGCCCGAGCGATTTTCTTAATGCTTTGCTAACGAAAGGCGGTGGGAACGCGGGGCGTCGGTTCAGCGCCCCGCATGTTAAGGGAAATGTTTAGAGAATGTAAGGAATCAGCATGCCGCTGCGCTTTTTATACGCGGCGAATTCCGGATAGCGTGACAGGGATTTGTCTTTCTTAAGCATGTTGGGCAGCCAGAAACTCAGCACGAAAGCCGCCAGCGCGGCGATGGGAATCCAGTGCATGGCCAGCATACTGAAGCCCAGGTAAATGAGCAGTTCGCCGAAGTAGTTGGGGTTGCGACAACGAGCCCACAGGCCGTCCTGCACGAGCCCCTTGCGCAGGGACAGGGAGATGTGCTTTTGCATGTCGGAAGTAAAGTGAAAGAAAACGCCGAAGACGTAGATGGAAGTCGCCAGGCCGATGTACCAGGGCGGAGCGTTTACGGGAGTCGAGGCGATAATATAGGGCGCAATCCAGTAGAGCGAAAGGCTACCCCAGATCACCAGGCCGTAGGCGATTCCCGTGGGTTGTTCCCACTGCTTGTCCCCGAAGGTCAGGCTTTTTAGAATCCACATGATCCCGTAGCCGCCGTGCAGCGCCAGGTAGACCCAGAGGGTCGTGTTCTGCCAGGCATTGAAATACCACATGAGGGCGAGCACCCAGATGAAGGTAGCGCCTTTATGCGAATCGATAAAGTGTTTCTGTTTCATATGACCGTTCCATTCCGCGGGTAACTTTTGCGCGGGTAGCTTTCAATTGTAGAGTCGGCGAAGGCGATTTTACTTTTCCTTTCCGTCATCCGCGTTCGCGTCCACGACTTGCTTGATAATTTTGATTTCGTGGGTATACACGTCGGCCCGCGCCTCGGCGACGAAGTCCAGCGCCAGCATGAACGTGCTCTGGAGCACGAGTCCCAGACCGACGCCCATGAGCAAGCGCCTGGCGCCCTTTCGCGCGAAGAGCATGACGCCGGCGCCGGCAATGATCAAGGCGATTTCGATCCACCGATATACGTCGAACCAGAAATTCACCACTTCCATGCGCGGCAGCTCTTGCTTCACGAACGACGGCGCGTGCTTGTAAAAAAGAACCGTGAGCTCGTCGAGTTGAGCGTCGGTGCGGAAAAAGACCGTGCCGCCCACGACCAGTTGAATCAAGGCGATTGCAATCAGCGGATAGGCCATGCCCTTGAACAGGCGATCGTTTCCCAGCAGGGCCCACGCGGCGAAGGCAATCGCCCCGATGCCTACGGCCAGGAAAAAGAGCGCTTCGATCTTCTCCTCGTGAAAGTAGGTCTTCATGGCTATATTAAAGCGAGACCGCTGGGCGCCGGAGATGCCGTGTTCATCCATGTCCCGGGTTGTGGGGTTCGTGCCGGGTTGCGTGGCCGGCGCGCCGGTGGATTGCGCGAACAGCCCGGCCCGGTTGTTCGAGGGTAAGGGAGATAGG
>CAZGYS010000737.1:0-3303 GCA_964530305.1 uncultured Leptospiraceae bacterium | reverse complement strand
CCATCGCCTATCACATTGCCAATTTGATGGGTTCGCGCTTTCAGTACATGGCGGCGCGTCAGGTATTCGACTGGGGCTTCGGGGTCGTGGGCGCGCTCATCCGTAATCTGGGCGCCTTCTCCGTCATCTCCGGCGCCGCGGACCGGGAAGCGCTCAAGGCGGCCCGAGCATCGCTGGCAAAAAAGGAAGGCAAGCTGGTCCTGTATCCGGAAGGGGAGCCCACCAGCGGCATGAACGATAGTCTGCTGCCCTTGCAGCCGGGAATCGCGCAGCTCGGGTTCTGGGGCTACGAGGACGCCCGCAAGGTCGATCCCAACGCGGACATCAAGGTCCTATCCGCATTCATTAAATACGTCTACCTGGGGACGGACGCGAAGATCAAAAGCGATCTCTACACTTCCATCAAGCGCATCGAGAAGGAATTTCGCGTGGACCCGGGCAATAAGAACCTGCTGAGACGCTTCCTGACCATTGGACGCGTGATTCTGGAACGCTCGGAGTTGCAGTACGGAATCGCCCCCGGAGCGGAGAAGGATTACGACTATCGTCTGGGACGCGTTCGTCACGTCATCCTGGACGGCGTGGCGGACCGGATGGAAGCACCGGGTTACGATCGCAGCGCCGACGCCATCACCAAACTTCGTCATCTGCTTTCGCTTCTGGAAATGTATCACGTGGGTCATACGGATCGCAAGATGCCGGAACTGGATCAGCGCACCCTCGAGTGGGCCCAGCGCGAATGTGACAAGGCGTACGACATCATCGTCGTCAAGCCCAGCTACCTGGTTTCGCGCCCCACGGCGGAACGATTCTACGAGATGCTTACTCGCTTCGAAATGTATCTCTTCGGAAATTCCAATCCTCGCCCCCGCAAGGCCGTGGTCAGCTTCGCGCCTCTATTCAGCATGGCCTCTTATCATGCCGAATACAAGAAAGACAAGAAGGCCGGTATCCAGTCCTTGCTGACTCGCGTTCGTTCGGATCTCCAGGGCATGTTGGAGCAGAGTCTGGAACTAACCCAGCCCATCGTACGTCCCTATGACGTAGGCGATGAGCTCGGGGACGAGCCTTGAACCGGGTCTGAATTTTATCTTGACCATTCAGTCCTCCGGGCCTTAAAATAAGGCATGGGAATCGCCGTCCTGGAAAATCCGGAAATTCGCGGGAAAGCCCTGCCTATCACGGTTCCGGTATATCACCGCCTGTATCATACGCGTGAGATCCAGGAAGCCGTTGAGCTTTTTGAGGGAGTCATTGTCGAGAAAATGCCGAAATCGCCCTTGCACTCCACGCTGATCTCCAAGCTGGTTCGATTTCTTCGCGGTATACTGTCCGACGGGCTTGAGCTGAGACAGGAACAACCCCTGACTTTCGAGCGTTCGGAATTGGAGCCGGATATTGCAATCGTCGCGGGCAAACCCGACGACTATATAGAGCATCACCCCGCCGGGGCGGAACTCGTAATTGAAATCGCCGTCACCTCGCTTGCCTATGATCGCGAAAAAGCCGCCGTTTACGCGGCCGCCGGAATTCCTGAATTCTGGATTATAGACGCCGCGGACGAAAAGATTGAGATTTATCGCGGCCCGTCCGGTGGAAAATACACGGACCATTCGGTGCGCTCTTTCGCGGATTCCGTCGGCCTGCCTACCGGCGGTGAGTTGTCCCTGGCCAATCTCTGATCAACGACGATTGGCCTCGGGTATGGGCAGCGCAGCGTCGGACGGATTGAATTCGACGTCGCAATGTAATCGCCCGGGTCCCTTTTTCAAGAGCCCCCCTTCCAGCACCTTCGCCTGTAGACCGCCGCGTCCGCGCATGGCCGTCAGAGCCTCGGGGTGATATACGCGATTCATCCACTTGCAGGGCGCGCAGTGACGCGTCCCTTGAAAGAGCACGTCACCCACGCGAAAGTCATGGCCGATTAGAGCCTTCAGGTCGACGCCTCGCACGAGCACATTTCGGCGAAACGCCTCGGGTTCGATATCGGGAACCGCGTATTCGCGCTGTAGATCGTCGAAGACTTCGCGCGCGTAGAATGTTACCTGAGCTCGATGATCCGGCTTTATGTTAAAGAAGCGATCGCCGGGTAGGCCCTTGCCGGCCACCGCCTCGATTTCGTCGTGATAAACCAGCGGATGATTCAGGGGCTCCGAGCTTGTATTAAAGAAGTAATTGTGCCCGGGCGACGTAGTAATGGACAGAATTTCGATTTCATATTGAAACTGCATCTCGGCCTCGGGTCCCCGATAAGAACCCGGTGCCGGCGCCGGGTCAAGCCAATTCGCCCTAACGACCTTCCGCGATTTTCACGGGCGATTCGCGTCCGCCCTCCTTCAAATCCAGAACCATGGTCCGGCCTTCCCGGGGGACCAGAAACGAATTGGGTTGCAGCTTTCGCGCGCGAAGAGCCGCCTTGAGATCCAGGGCGGGCTGATACCAGCGCTCCGCGGTCAACTGAAACGTGCCGAAATGAACTCCCATGGCCCGGGGCGCGCCCAGATCCAGTTGAGCACGCACGGCCTGCGCGGGATCCATGTGATAGGCCGCCATGCGTTTGCGCGGGGCATAGGCGCCGATGGGCAGAATGGCCAGGTCCGGGACGCCCAGCCGAGCGCGAATCTCCTTGAAGTGCCTGGAATAGGCGGTATCGCCCGCGAAGTAGATTTTCTTGCCCCGCGCACGCACCAGGAAGCTGCCCCAGAGACTCTCTTTTTGATCGAAAAGGCCGCGACCCGAATTGTGTCGAGCGGGCGTGAAGACCACGTCGATGCCCGGCTTAACGTTTACGGTTTGCCACCAGTCCATTTCGCGTACGCGACGAATGCCCGCGTCCTTCAGGAGCCGTTTGTCCCCCAGAGGCACCAGCACCAGGGGAGCATCGCGCCGGTTCAGCTTTCGAAGCGTGGGCAGGTCCAGGTGATCGTAGTGATTGTGGCTTATCAAGACCAGATCGATGGGCGGGAGTTTTTCAAAGGGGATGCCGGGCTTTCGCGCGCGAGTGGGACCGGCCCAGCCCCACAAGCCGGCCACCCGGGACCAGATGGGATCGGTGAGAATATTGAAACCCTTGATCTGGATAAGAACCGTGGCGTGATTTACGAACGTGACCACCGCCTGATCCGAACCGGGATCGAGATTCAGTTTCAAGGCCGGCTGGTTGGGCAGGGAGTCGGGCCAGGCATCGCCCCGGCCCCAGAGCACGTGCGCCGCGAGGGACCAGAAGCCGACTTTCCTGACCGGCGTCGGATTATAAAAAGTCCGGCCGTTGAAGTGATCGCTCACGGGATAGCGGGGTGTGCC
>CAZGYS010000736.1:0-3305 GCA_964530305.1 uncultured Leptospiraceae bacterium | reverse complement strand
ACGTGATGGCGCCTTTTCTCTGGCTGGTTTCGTATTTTCGCCTGAAGGAGACCCGGGGCTGAATGGAATTTAAAGGAGACAGAGCGATTTATCTGCAAATCGCGGAACACGTTATGGAGAATATTCTAGCCGGTAAGTGGCGGGAGAATGATCGCATCCCCTCTGTACGCGATATGGCGATGTCGCTGGAGGTGAATCCCAACACCGTCGTGCATTCCTACAATTACATGCAGGACAAGGGCATTATTCAAAATCGTCGCGGGGTCGGTTACTTCGTCGCCGGGGAGGCCGTTGAAAAAGTGCGCGGCCTGGAAAAAGAGGACTTCTTTCAGGAGCAATTGCCCCGGGTATTCAAGCGCATGCTCCTGCTGGGCATAGGCGTGGACGAAATTCGTTCCCGCTTCGACGCCTATGAGCAGGAAGTCGCGCGGGAGACAGCGAAAGAAGCCGAGGAAAAAGCCGGCGGCGCGGAGGGCGAAGCATGAAAACCAGCGTCAAATTACTGCTCGGGGGCGCGGTCGTGCTCCTGGTTCTTACCGGGGCGATGATCACGCGCCTGGGCGTGTATTTCTTTTACCAGCAATCCGATTACGTTCATTTCACGCGTTACGACGATGCTCTGATTCGTCGCGTCCCGCCCCTGGCGAAATTCAACGCCGTCGAAGTGGAGGGGTTCTGGAAAGTAAAGCTGACGAAGGGCGCTTCTCATCAAGTCGTCATCAAGGCTCCCCGCGAAGTCCAGGAGCGCATGACTACCCGGGTCGAGGACGGCGTGCTGCGTTTGAATCAGAACGTGTTTTCGCTGGGGTCTTCGCATCACCCCGAATTGGAAATCACCCTGCCTTCCCTGAGGCGATTGAAAATCCGCGGGGGAAACGAAGTCGCCTTCGCCGGGTTTCAGGACGCGCAAACCGTTTTGGACGTGCGCGGGCTCAACGACGTCAAGGGGCGCGCCTGCCACATGGATCAATTGCGCTTGTCCGGCGTCGGCGGCATCGGCGTGGATCTTTCCGCCTGCCATATTAAGAACGCCGAACTGGATCTGTCCGGTCTGGGAGAAATCAAACTGAATATGGCGGGCGGGGAACTCAAGGGGAAAGTGGGGACTGAAATCAGCGTCGAGCATACCGGTACGCTTAAAAGAAAATCCCTGACCGTCGTATCGAGTGCCGGCACGCGGTGAAGCCCGCGATCGTCCGCGGACGGGAAAATCAATGCGAGCACTAAATTACTTTAGCTATTTAAGGGGGCTTACCCCGAGGAGAAAAAATGAAAACCAAACTTTTGATTGCGGCCGTTGCGCTGTTTACTTTATCCCAGTGCACGTCCTCCGGCGAAATGCGCG
This sequence comes from uncultured Leptospiraceae bacterium, assembly GCA_964530305.1. GTDB lineage: Bacteria > Spirochaetota > Leptospiria > Leptospirales > Leptonemataceae > CAZGYS01. The sequence continues at coordinate 1,960 of CAZGYS010000736.1, read as the reverse complement.
AGAAACGCGTGAATGCCTGCTCCATACTGTGCGGGAAGAACCCCGGCATCAAGAGCATGTCCTTTGAGGAAGGCGGCGGTTCGCTCTTTATTATGGGCGGCGGTTACCAGAAGGAAACCTGTAACTGCGTTCGTTGATGTTCGTGGTGGGTGGGATGCGGCCGATCCCGCTCACCGACGTGGAAATTTTTGAACCGGTTCCCAGGCAAAGCGTTCACTCATGCACCAGATTCTGGAATACTTAATTTCCGGTCGCTTGCGATATACAATCATCAGGTCTTCCCTTTTTATTTTTTTTGAACAGGAAACTTCCAGTCGCTTGAGCTTCGGCATATAGGGGACGTGCCACAGCGCGTTACGAGTATTCTTCTTGCTCAGAACCAATTTTTCGAGTTTCTTCAGGTAACGCGCGATGAGACGCACATCCTTGTCGGTCATGAACTGAGAAGGTTCGAAGGAAGTCAGATTGATCCTTCGTAGGTAGCGCAAGGACTTGCGCGTCGTACGCGTGGGGCGCAGGTTGAGATGGTTAGTGCCGTCTTTGTGGGAGTAGCCTTTCAGTGAATAGGAAATTATACCCGCTCGACGGCCGTACTTATACCAGCTGGTATGCCACAGATTCATGTATTTCCAGTTCGGTGTTCGACTTAATGTCTTGATTACCGCGTCGGTGATCTGATCCCCGTTCAAGCTGACCCGGTCGAGCTCGGGCATTCGTCCCAGATACGCGAAACCCGCGGCTCCGATATAGGTGCCGAAGATATTAAGGCTTACCAGCTTTGGTAGTCGACCAATATAACGCAGCCCCTTGCCCTTCAAACGTGTGTGGCGCATGTCGAGGGTTCGTAGTTTCTTGAGTCCGGCGAAGCGTCGTGCGCTCTTGTTGGTGATGGCGGTATGGGAAATCGACAGGTAATTCAGGCCGCGCATTTTGCCGATATGGATCATGGCGGAATCACCGATGCGATTGCGGGGGACGGACAGGCTCTCCAGCTTCGGCAAACGAGTCAGGTGTACCAGACCCGGGCCGCGCACGCGGCTATCGGTCACGCCGAACATACGCAGGGCGGTAAGTCCCCGCACGATTCGCAAGCCCTTGTCGTCGATGCTTGTGTCGTGGACGTAAAGAGTTTCCAGCTTTCGCAGGCGCGCGATGGGTGCCAGGTCCGCGTTCGTGAAGCCGCGCCCCCTCACCGTCAGATGCTTTATATTAGGGAATTGAGTCAGGGGCGTCAGGTTTGCTCGGCGAATGGGAGGACGACCATCGGGATCATTGCGTTCCATATCCAGATTGATGCCGTGGATGCGTTCGCAGGCGCGCGGGCCCCGCAATATGCTCCGGGGGACGACTCTGCCCTCGGGATCCACTTTCGGCCACCAGACGTTCAAGGAAAGCTTCGGGGCGTCGGGCTTTTCGTAGTATTTGAGCTTGCCCATCCGAAACAGAAAGTCAATGGCCTTTTGGCATTCGTTTTTGGCGGGCGCCGCAGGACTCCCGGTCGGTTGACCGCTCGGATTGACGGCCGGCTTAGCTTGCGCCAGGGTTTCAGCGTTCCCGGGAGCGAAAAGAATACTCGCGCAGCAAAGAATTGAAAAATATACCAATCGCCTCATGTCCCGGTACCTCGCGCCGACTTACCACAGGTATCGAGTATCGCGCAAGAACCTTAAGGGTGGTCTCGAAAAAATAGATGCGGACTTTGCACTATCGCGCGTAGCGGGAGCAATCGCCTCGACACTTCTTGCCGTCGGGCATGATGGTGTCGGCGAAAATGGTCCAGCGCAGCTCCGCGCCCTTAAGTTTCGCTCCGCGCAGATCCGCGTCGATGAAACTGCTTTTATGCAAGGCGGCTCCGCGTAAGTCCGCGCCCCGCAGGTTTGTGTATTTAAAGTTAACGGCGATGAGGCGCGCGTCCCGGAGGTCCGCGTTCCGGAGGCGAGCTCCCCGCAGGTTTGCCAGG
>CAZGYS010000735.1:0-3306 GCA_964530305.1 uncultured Leptospiraceae bacterium | reverse complement strand
GTAAGCAAATCTGGCCGGTGGATGAAACGTTACCGCCCCAGGGCAACAGCGTGCTCGGTCGCGAAGCATGCGCGGGCGGCATCGAACTGATGAAGGCTCCCCTGGATCCCAAACACGGGGGCACCGTGGGCTGGATTGCAAAAAAGAAGGAAGCGGACTTTTCTTATCTTCCCTTTCCCGTGGCCGGCAAGACGGGCACGGTGCAAAGCGTAAAGGCTCATCGCCGTAAGTTTCCGGGCTTCAAGGGCGTACGCGATGTCTGGTTCGTAGGCATGGTTCCCAACGAGGTCGGCGTGGTCTGGATTGGCCACGATCAAGGCGCTCCCTTCGAAGGCAGCGGCTCCGGCACGGCGGCGCGCATCTGGGCCGATTACGCCCAGCGGGCTCTGGCGGGAAATGTCAGGGGCGATTTCCCATCCCTCACCGGCGGCGATGTCCCCGGACCCGGGGACGACCCCAACAACAAACCCGACCACGGCAAGAATGATCCGCCGGCTCCCGGCGAACCGGGCAACAAACCGAATAATGTACCGGGCGGCAAACCCGCTCCGGCACCGCCCGGCGACGCTCCGCCCCCCGAGCCGCCGGCGGGCTAATTCGCGCGGCGCCGCGACGAACATGCTTCGCGCACGACAAAGACGTCGCGCTCGACTCATGCTCCGGCGCGACGCGATTAACTATATGTATTTTTATTTCGCCTCCGGACGAACAAACCAATTGACGCGCCCGCGAAGACGCCCCATGCTTCGGCGTCGTGAAACGCATCGAATTGTTCATCTTCGCGGGGCTCTTCGCGTGCGGAGTATTACTCGCTCCGTCCCCCGCGCCTCCGGCCGAACAAGAAGTACTCCGACCATCCGCCGCGCCGCCGCGCCGCGTTCCCGAACGCTTGACGGTGGCCGCCTATAATGTGCGTCGTCTGGGGGAAAAGGGTAAGGACCTGGACGCCCTGGCTCGCGTAATTCGCAATTTCGACATTTGCGGCCTGGTGGAGGTCCAGGACGAAAAAAGCCTGGCTTTGCTGGCGGCGCGTCTGCGCTCGCTCACTCGTCGCCCGTGGGGATTCATGTACGGCGAAGCCACGCGTCGCCCCGGCGGCTCCTACACGGAAGCCTATGGCGTCGTCTGGAGACGGGATCGCGCTCAAACGGGAGACGGCGTCATGGGCAATGTCTGGGATCCCGGGGAACGTTTTCGCCACGACCCGTTCATGGCGTCCTTCAAGCGCGGCAACTTCGACTTCACCCTGATTCTACTCCACACGCGCTGGACCAACGACAAACACGGCTCACGCCGGGACGAAGTCATGGCCGCCGCGGCTCTGGTGAATCGCCTGCGTAAGCGGGGCAATGAAAAGGATTTCATCCTCATGGGCGACTTTAACTACTCGGCCACTTCGCGAATCCTGCGGGACATGGCCGAACGCGGGAACCTGCGGCGTTTGACTCCCGGAGAGCCCACCACCTTCAAGCGCGACAATAGCGGATACGCCCACGCCTATGATCACATCTACGCTTCGCGCAATACGGCCGAGCGGGAATTCGTGCCGGGACTTTCGCGGGCGCTGGACGTGACGCGCTACCTCTATGGAGACGCCGGTACCGAAAGCATGGCCAGATCAAAAAGAAACGTCTCGGACCATCTGCCGGTGTGGGCCGCCTTTCACGTAACCGCCTCGGATGATGATTGACGGGTCTCGCGTCAGTAGTCGACCCGAGCTTGCCTTTTCAAGGTGACCCCGGGTTTGTGCACCAGGGTGTAGGCTTGATCCCCGCCCCGGCTGAAGCTCGTGCGATTATGATGGAAGCCGCGAATGGACACGAAGCCCACCACCTGGAAACGAGTCTCCCCGCGCGGTTTAAACAGAATGCTCCGATTGAAGAAGTAAATCACCGGGTTTTCCCGGAAGTCCAGACCCATGCGGCGAATGGACGGCTTCACGAAACGATAGGGCACATAGATATCGATTGAATTGGCCGCTCGTACGATGATGGGCGTGCTGCCGTCGTAGAGCGCCGGCCCGCGACGCGTCAGAACCCAGTTGCTCTCCCTGGCGAACTGGTCCTTGAGGGATTCCAGGCCGTCTCCCGAAAGAATGCGAATATTCGCGTAACGCAACAAAGTCCGCTTGGCCTTGCGCGAAACGTTCTCGCGCCAACGCTTGATTTCGGCCGGCAAATCCAGGGCCACGACCTGCATTTCGCTGAAGTCCCGGGCAATCTTGACGGACGTCACGGCGGGTTGCTTGAGGTTGGCCACGGCCGGACCGATGTCCACGAAGAGCAATCCCCTTCCGTCCCGATGCTTGGAACCGGGCGCGAGAAAAGCCCGCCGCAACTCAACCAGCCCGCGCTTATCTTCCAACGCATGATTCAAGAGGTCCCGAATGAAAACATTCGTATCGTCCTGACGACCGGCGTAGGTTCGCGCGCGAATGGCCGGCGAATGACGCGCGAGATTGTATCTGCCGGTATAGGAGCGAATCAACTTCTCCCCGGCTCGAGTAAGCCCAACGCTGTTTCGATACGGAGCTCCCGCGGCCAGATAGGGGGACGGGGAACGCATGCGCATGCGACCGGCCCGGGCGGCGCGCAGGTCTTCGCCCGCGCGGAGGCGGCGATACAGCTCGGCGGCGGCGGCGAACAGGCGTCGGGAACGGCGCAGATCATTATTGCGCTTGTAGATCACGGCCTGATTGTACAGGGCGGCGGCATGCTCCCGCGTTATAAAGAGATCCAGCATGCGCCCCGTCAGCATGACGTGGCGATAATCGCCCAGGGCTTCCACCTGTTCGTTCTTTATGTACTGAACATTGCCGCGCTGAATGAGCAATGCCAGAAACAAACGCGTATTGCGCAAGCCCGCGTTCTCCAGAATATGCAGGGCGCCTTCCAGCAGGGGCGCGGCGCGGCGGGGTCGTCCTTCTCGGGCGAGCACCACGGCCGTGTTGTAGGAGGCGATGGCGAAAATAACGGAATCGCCGCCGTCGCGTACGCGCAGTCTTTCCATGGCGCCCTGAAAAGCGTAGTATGCCTCGGGAAGATTGTCTTCGCGAAACTTGATGTACCCCAGGGCGATGGAACTTTCTATATATAAAAGACTGTTTTGATAACCGTGCTTATTCAAAAGCTTGCGCGCCGCGGTCAATTGACCGAAGGCATCCTCGATCCGGCGCAGACCGGTGAGAGCTCGAGCAAGTCCGATGCGAGCCGCCGCGGGATGGTAGGCGCCCGGCGGGGCCGACTTGTCCCCATAAAGTTTCAAGACGCGCTCATAGCGATCCCGGGCGGCCTTCCAATCCTCTTC
>CAZGYS010000734.1:0-3307 GCA_964530305.1 uncultured Leptospiraceae bacterium | reverse complement strand
CTGTTCATTCGCCATGGGGCCCGGGCCGACATTCTGGGTTTCGGCGCGGCGCCGGCCGGTCCCTCGAAGGGGCCCCGCCGATTTCGCCTCATGAACATCGATACCATGTTCTACGCGGTCAAGGGCGGCTCCTATTCCACGTTTCCCTTTTTCATGATCCGGAGCGACGACCCCGAAGCCTGCGTGGGCGTTTTCGTCGCCTCGGCCGTGCCGGCGGACGTGACCATCGATCACTCCGAAAGTACGGTGGACGGTCCGGGCACCCGTTTCGCTTTTCTGCATCGGGAGCCCATGGCGCTGGACGTGTTCGTTTTTCAGGGTACGCCGGCCGAAATTCTCGCCGCCTACAGTGAAATCACGGGCCGTCCATTCCTGCCGCCTTTGTGGTCGCTGGGTTATCATCAATCACGCTGGTCTTATAAAAACGCGGATCGCGTGCGGGCCCTGGCGGAACGCTTTCGCGCCGAGGACGTTCCCTGTGACGCCGTTCACCTGGACATCCACTACATGGATCGGTATCGCGTTTTTACCTGGCATCCCAAACGCTTCGCCGATCCCCGGGGCCTGCATGAGCACTTGAACGACCTGGGCATGCGCACGGTGGCCATCGTGGATCCGGGCGTCGCCCAGGCCCGGGACTATCCGGTGTACGAATCGGGTCGGGAGCGGGAACTTTTCTGTCGGGACTCCCGGGGCGATTTCTACATCGGCAAGGTCTGGCCCGGCAAGACCGCCTTCCCCGACTTCATGCGGGAAGACACGCGCGATTGGTGGGCGGAAAATCACGCGCCTCTTTTTGAAGCCGGCGTTTCGGGCATCTGGAACGACATGAACGAACCCGTGCTCAAGATGGGTTACAATGATCCCTTGAAGGAAGACATCCAGCACGGTTATACTCCCCACATCAAGGTCCGCAATCTGTATCCCAACCTGGAAGCGGAGGCCACGCGCACGGCGTTTCGCATGCATCGCCCGAACAAGAGATCCTTCATTTTGACCCGGGGCGCTTTCGCGGGTATTCAAGACAAGGCCGCGGTCTGGACCGGGGACAATCATTCCAGCTGGGAACACCTGCGCGAAAACCTGCGCCAGGTAATTCAACTGGGACTTTCGGGCGTGCCGTTCTGCGGCGCCGACGTGGGCGGCTTCGCCGGAGGCAAGGGCTACGCCGGCATGTTCAAGCTGTTCCGAGACAAGGAACTGTTCGCGCGCTGGATGGAACTGGGTTCCTTGATGCCGTTCTTTCGCGCGCACACCGTGCTTTACTCGCGGGACCAGGAACCCTGGAGCATGGGCCGCGAAACCCTGGAGATCGCCCGCAAGCACATCAAGCGCCGCTATCGCCTTTTGCCCTACATCTACGCTCTCTTCCGCGAAGCCCACGACACCGGCGCGCCCGTGGTGCGCCCGCTCTTCTTCGAGTTTCCGGACTCTTCGCGCGCGCGCGATATCCAGGATCAATTCATGCTCGGCCCGTCCCTGCTGGCGGCTCCCGTGATGAGTAAGGGCGTCGGCGCGCGGGATGTCTTTTTGCCTCCGGGCGATTGGATCGAATTCGAAACCGGTCGCGCTTTTCAGGGCAACGCCGTCTACAAACTCGACGTTCAGCCCGGATACTACCCGCTGTTCGTACGTGCCGGAACCGTGCTGCCCCTGTGCGCCGCGAAGCGCAATGCCCGGGACAGCCTGACCTCCGAACTCATCCTGGAAGTCTACCCGGCCGCGAACATGCGGGGGCGAGTCTACCTGGACGACGGCGAGAGCACGGCCGCGGAGACGGCCGATGATTTCTATCTGCTGGAAATCGACGGTAAAATGAAGAACAACAAGGACTTCCGTCTCAACCTGACGTCGCGTCGGCGCAAGTTCACTCCGTCATTTAAAAACATTACAATTCGCGTTCCCCCGGCCTACAAGGTCGTCGCTACGCGCGATTCCTCCCGAATCGAGTCCCTGGACTTCGAGGATCGCTCCGTCACTATGCGCGGACGCCGCGTTCCCCTGCAAGCGGGCAAGCTGGAGTTCCAGTACGAAGCCGATGCTTGAGAATTCGCCCGATTATTCTGATTGACTTGAGAAAAGAGGCCGAGACCCTTTCTCGTAACGCGGCGGAACCTCGCTCCGACCGCCGGATCCCATGTCCGAGATATTCTCAAAGAAGAACAGGAACGGCAAGAACGACACCCTTACCGCCGATGCTCCCCGTCCCAAACGCGTCAAGGCGCCGGCCAAAAATGATGCTCCCGCGCGGGCCACGATTCCGGATCGTTACTCCATCAAGGAAGATAACGACGGTCGTACCCTGACCTGTTTCGAATCGCCGAATCTTTCCGTACAGATTGAGCGGGGCCTGGTCGCGTCCGCCGCTTCCGCGCGGAAGTTTCCCTCGGGCACCATCTTCCTGGACGGAGCCGCTCAGGGCGCGCCCTTCCTGGAACACGAACGGCAATTATACAATCTGGATCACCACGAGGGTTGCATTCGCGCCTTCACCCTGGCCACGTGCGAACAAGCCATGGTAATGCTGATGAAGGGCCTGGACCTTCGCAAGCAGCAGTGGCGCATCATCGCCAATGAACCGGACCTTGATACCGTGATGGCGGTGTGGACCCTGCTGAATCACTTTCGCCTGCGTGATCCCGAATCGCGCGCGCGCAAGGCCGTGATGCCCCTGCTCCGATTGGAGGGCGCCATCGACGCGCACGGGCTGGACATGATCGAGTTCACCGGTTTTCCCGAAGAGCTCCTGCAGAAGTCCATGAAAACCCTGGAGTCCCTGCGCACGGAAGAGAAGCGCATAAAGATGGAAGGCCGCTGGGACGAAGTGGACTACCTGGCGTACACCGCGGGCGTCATGCGCAAGCTCGACCAGATTATCTATCGCCCGCGCGAATTCTCCGACTTCCAGGAAATCGAGGAACTGACCCAGCTCGCTATTTATAATAATAAGATCGCCGTGGTGTGCACCTCGGACACGGGCATCTATGAAACCGAGCAACAGTTGAAGCGTCTCTACGGCACGCGCCTGGCGCTCATTCTTTTGCAGAAGGACAATCGCACTTATACGATTCGGCAAACCGATCTCTTCCTGCCGTCCAGCCTGGAAGACATCTATGAAAAGCTGAACATCTACGACCCGGCCGTTACCGCGCGGCGGCCGGAGAATCGCTGGGGCGGCTCCACCGACATCGGCGGTTCGCCTCGTCGAACCGGGACTCAATTACAACCGGAAGAGATCCTGGAAATTAGTCGGGAAGCGTTCAACAAACCCGACACCGGCCACTATATCAAGAACGCATTGCGCGCC
>CAZGYS010000733.1:0-3315 GCA_964530305.1 uncultured Leptospiraceae bacterium | reverse complement strand
TTCAATAATCTACGACTTCATCCACTACCCCTTCCATCGACCAGTAGTTCACGAACACGGACCGTCCATGCGCTCAAATTTCTCAAGACTTACGACAGGCGCCGCTTTGATCTTCACCGCGGCCGCCGCGGCGGGAGCGTTCCTGCTACAGCATCGTTTTCGCGCCGACCTAAGTCCTACGACACTGCGCGACGGACGCATAGTTCTGACGCCGGGCGAATTCATCTTCCACCCGTCGGATCCGCGGCGAAACGGCTCCGCCTTGAACATCCAGGACGGCAAGCTTCATACGGCGGCCGTCATTCCCTACCCCGCGCGTCATCCTCAAGGCACCTGGTTTTTGATCGACGTCGCCCTGAGTCACTGGCCCCCCGGGGCTCCGGGCGAATCGCCGCGCGTACGTAAACCGGGAGCACTCATCCTTCACAACGGCATCTGCGCCGATTGTCCCATCCGGGAATTCAAAGCCTATGGTCGCATTCGCCGAACGCGTATTGAGTTGCTGGCGCGGCGCGCGAACAATCCGGACAAGGAGTTTAAACACGAACGCTGGAACGTAATTTACTCCCGAACGCTGGAGCTGCCCGATCGTCCGGGCCCCTTTCGCGTGGAGTTGCCCCTGCCCCCGGCCGCCGCGTCTCCCGGCTACCCGCGCAATGTCTTTTTCCTGGCATGCAAGATCACCGTTCTGAGTGTACATCCCGGTTCCAGGTTCCCGGACCGCGTGGCACTGGCGGAATTCACCTATGTGGACGGCCCGGATCCGGCTTTACGAAAATCGGCCGGCGAGCATATCTGGAAATAGGCCGCGCGAAATTCATGGCGCCGGCTAATTCCGCTCGGGGGCGCAAGCATGAGTGAACTAAAAAAAATGAGATATCCCGCGGACTGGGTGGCCCGCAAACAGGCCGGACAAAAAATCTCCATGCTCACGGCCTACGACGCCGGCATGGCCCGCATCATCGCCGATCACGTGGATGCCATTCTCGTGGGCGATTCGCTGGCCATGGTGGTGCAGGGTCGCAAGTCGACCCTGCCCGTCACTCCCGATGAAATGATCTATCACTCCCGCATGGTTCGCCGGGGCGCGCCGTCATCCTTCATCATTATTGATATGCCCTTCGCGTCCTACCAGGCGGACCCGGATTCCGGATTGCGTACGGCGCTGCGCATGCTCAAGGAATCGGGCGCGGACGCGGTTAAGATGGAAGGCGCTCGGCCCGACACCCTGCGCATCATGGAAAAGCTGAACGACGCCGGGGTTCCCGTCATGGGTCACATCGGTCTGACGCCCCAGAGTTTTCTAACCCTGGGAGGATATCGCGTTCAGGGACGAGAGAACCGAGGCCAGAAGCCGGAGGACCTGGTGGACAGCGCGCGAGCCCTGGAACAGGCCGGTTGTTTCTCCCTGGTGCTTGAATACGTCGTGAAGCAAGTCTCCCGGGACATCACGGAGAAGATTTCCATTCCCACTATCGGCATCGGCGCGGGGCGCGATACGGACGGACAGGTCCTGGTCCTAAACGATATGCTGGGCATGGACGCCAGCTTTCACGCGAAGCACGCCCGCCTGTACGCGAATCTCGCGGAGACCATATCGGAGGCCGCGCGCAAATACGACACGGAAATGCGCGCAGGCTCGTTTCCGGGCGACGAACACTCCTTCGAGTGAATCGCCCGGCGAAATCGCTCCGCGAGCAACCATCCGTTTAACGACGATACATACGACTCGTGGAGAGCGTGGACGAGGGCGAACCGGGAGTATTGTTTTCGTAATCAGTACCCGCGCGGGATTTCGCGGCGGCCGGCGTAACCCCGATGCCCGGTTCCAACTGACGGTACATCTGGTCGGCCAGACTGAAACCCGAATTCTGGGACATCATTTTCGAGTATTTGTCGTAGAGCATGTCCTCGAAAACTTCCTGGCGAAAACCGCCGAAAAGGATATCTTCCTTTCGATTCAAGGTCTTGCGCATGGATTTCAGCATCATGTTCACGAAGATGGACTGAAACTCAACGGCCGTATCATAAAGACGCTTGCGTTCCGGATCGTTTCGTATCGCATCCTGGATGTTGCCCGAGGGCGCTAGATGAGAACTGGAGACCCGACCGTTTAAATCTCCGGGGAAGTATTTCTTCAGTTCGGGAGAACCGGTGTTCACGCGTTCACCCGCTTTCCCGCCGACCTTCGATTTCGTTCCCGCCTGGATATCTCCGCGTACCGTACGCGGGTCGGAAACGCCCTGCTCTTTCGTACCGGGGGAATAGCGATTGTAGAGCTCTCGCGCTCGCGGCGAAAGCGTGTTCATCATGTTTTTAGAGAAGTTCTTATGGAGAGGCGTCATGTTCGTGTTCCTCGGATTCGTTTTCGTATTCAGGCTTATCTTTATATAACGATGACTTCCGCGTGCAGGGCACCCGAGTCCCGCAACGCTTCCAGAATGGCGATGATGTCCCGCACCCCGGCGCCCATGGCGTTCAGGGCCGTTATCAGCTCGGAGACGCTGGTGCCGGCCAACTGGTTGGTGGTCTTCCGGGGTTTTTCTTTTTTTAGTCCGGGACCATATTCGATTTTTAGTTCATTGGTAACGCCGTCGGCGACCTTGCTTCGACCGGTAACAATCAAGCGCACGCCGCCTCGGGAAACGGCCACCGGATCCACGCGAATCTCACCGCCCATGACGATGGTACCCGTGCGTTCATTGATGACCACCCGGGCGCGATAGCGCGGCTCAACGCGAATTTGTTCCAGGCGAGCAATAAAATCCACCGGCTCCACGTCCGGGGGAATTTCCAATACGATGGAGCCGCCGTTTATGCCCAGGCCCTTTTTGGCGAAGGCCGGAAAGGTTTTCACGATTTCCTTTTTTATTTCGCTCAATGTGGCGAAGTCGAAACGCTTCAGACTGATGCGGATACGGCGATTGGCGGCGAAGTCCACGGCGATTTCCCGCTCGACGCTGGCTCCGCCCAGAACCATGCCCACGGTTTTGCCCGTGCTGCGCAATAGACGACCGGCGCGTCGCCCGCCCGTGGTAATGACGCCCTGCGCGGCCGCGTAGATGCGTTTGTCCGCGGGCGCCAGCTCTCCCGTTTGACCGATGATGGCCGCCCTCCAGGGAGCGCGCGGCGCCGATGGAGGAAACAATGACGTTCAGGCGATCGCCCCGGCGCGCGAAAGCCGGGTATTCGGCGGTGACCAGCACCGCCGCGATGTTACGAGCCTCGAGATCGGACGAAGCCAGGGTCTGCCCCAGGTTACCCAGCAGGTTGCGAATGGAGTTGGACGCGAGCTTCGAGCGAGTATCGCCCGTG
>CAZGYS010000732.1:0-3323 GCA_964530305.1 uncultured Leptospiraceae bacterium | reverse complement strand
ATCATAAGCCGGCTTTTCGCCCCGATTTGGCTTACCGATTTACTTCCCGCCCTTAACCTGCTTGGCCGCGGCCGCCACGAAACCCGAAAAAAGCGGGTGAGGCGCGATGGGCTTCGACTGAAACTCCGGATGAAACTGACTGCCCACGAACCAGGGGTGGTTTTTGAGCTCGATGATTTCCACCAGTTGACGGTCGGGGCTCATGCCGGATACCAGCAGGCCCTGCTTTTCCATTTCTTCTTTATAACGCAGCGTGAATTCGAAGCGATGGCGATGGCGTTCGAAGATTTTCGTTTTCTTGTAAAGCTTGTGAGTGAGAGTGTTTTCCTGCAGTACGCAGGGATAGGCGCCCAGGCGCATGGTGCCGCCTTTTTGTTCCAGGTCCTTTTGTTCTTCCAGCAGGGAAATGACGCCGTGCTCCGTATTGGGACTGAATTCGGTTGAATTCGCCTCTTTCAGTCCGAGCACGTTTCGCGCGAATTCAATGACGGCGCACTGCATGCCCAGACAGATTCCAAGGTAGGGAATCTTCTTCGTGCGCGCGTAATTGATGGCGATGAGTTTACCCTCGATGCCCCGGGAGCCGAAGCCGCCCGGCACGAGAATCCCGTGGACGTTTTTGAAAGTGTCCCGTACGCCGGAACCTTCCAGGTCCTCGGGATTGACCTTGACGAATTCCACCTCTACTTGATTGGCAATGCCCCCATGCATCAAGGCTTCATATATGGAGCGATAAGCATCCTGCAAGGCGATGTACTTACCGACGATGGCGATGCGGACGGTCTTCTTGGGATTGGCGATGACATTGAGGATGCCGGTCCACTTCTTGAAGTTAAGCTTGGAAGCTTTCACCTGGAAGTGATCCAGCACCACCTCGTCGATCTTTTCCTGGCGATACATCTCCGGAATTTCATAGATGCTGCGCGCGATATCCGAGGCCGAAATGATGGCGTCTTCGCTGACGTTGCAGAACATGGCCAGCTTTTCCTTCAGATGGGCATCCAGGGGATCCTTGACGCGGCAAACCAGCAGGTCCGGCTGAATACCGAAGGTAAGGAGTTCCTTTACGCTGTGTTGCGTCGGCTTGGTCTTCGCCTCCCCGGCAACGGTGATGGTGGGAACCAGGGTCAGGTGAACATAACAAACGCCTTCGCGTCCGCGTTCCCGCCGCATCTGACGAATGGCTTCCAGGAACGGCACGGACTCGATGTCTCCCACGGTACCGCCGATTTCGATGATCGCGAAATCCACTTCTTCTTCGCGGTGCAACGCGGTAATACGGTTCTTGATTTCATTGGTGATGTGGGGAATCACCTGTACCGTACGACCCAGGTAATCGCCCCGCCGTTCCCGCTGGATCACGGCATTGTAAATCTGGCCGGTACTGACGGAATTCTTCTGACTCAGTTTCGTATTATTGGTAAAACGTTCATAGTATCCAAGGTCCAGGTCGGTTTCGGCCCCGTCGTCGGTGACGTAGACTTCTCCGTGCTGGAAGGGACTCATGGTGCCCGGATCAATATTGATATAGGGATCCATTTTTTGGAGCGTGACCTTGTAGCCCCTGCTCTCCAGCAGACAGCCCAGCGCCGCCACGGTTACGCCCTTGCCCAGGGAGGAGCACACCCCGCCCGTAATGAAAATATATCTAGTTTGTTGAGTATTCACAGGAATTGCCGCTCCGTCTTATGTCGCCCTGGATTTTGAGCCTGATCCTACCAGCCCATCAGGCGGGCCTCGGGATAGAAGCAATTTTTTGGGCGGAAGGTGGGGAAATTGAAGCGGCTAATCCGGAAGTTATCCACGCTTCTTCAAGATGGCCGTGGTCGAGTGTCCGGGCAGGAAAGGCAGAATGGCGATTTCGCCGCCATAGGCGTCGATGACTTTCTTTTCGGGCAGTTCCTCGGCCTTGTAATCGCCGCCCTTGGTGTGGACGTGGGGCTTTAAGGCGGCCAGGGTTTCCTCGGGCGTGTCTTCCGCGAAGACCGTGACATAGTCGATGCAGGCCAGACCGGCCAGAACCGCCGCGCGATTCTCCACCGAATTCACCGGACGCCCATCGCCCTTGAGGCGATGCACCGACGCGTCTGACAGGAGTTCAGACGTGTGCTCTTCGGATCCGCCGTCTTCGCCGGCGAGATCCCGCGCCCGGGCCAGATAGGATACGTGTCCCGGGTGCAGGAGATCAAAACAGCCGTTCGTGAAAACAATGCGTTTGTTTTCGCGGATGCCGTCCAGTTCCCGCGCCAGCTCCGCGCGATCCGGATAAAACTTTCGGGCCAGTGAATCGTAAAAGTTCATAAGTAAAGACGTCCCCGTCGCCCCGCGCGAATGCGGCTACTCCTCGGCCGCCAGCTCCTCCCGGGAGACCGTGGCCGTGCCGACCTTACCCACTACGATGCCCGCTCCGCGATTGCTGATTTCCACCGCCTGCTCGGGAGTACCGCCCGCGGCGATGACCAGGGTAAACAGCGAAATGACCGTGTCCCCCGCGCCGGACACGTCGAAGACCTCGCGCGCCTGGGTGGGAAAATGACGACAATCGCCTGACTCGGCTTGAAATAAACTCATGCCTTTTTCGCCCCGGGTAATGAGCAGCATGCGCGCGCCCAATCGCTCCAGAATTTCCAGGCCGCCTTCGCGCACCTGTTCATCGGTGACGAGCTTGCGACCCAGAAAACCGCCGGCTTCATGATGATTGGGCGTCAGAACTCCGACGCCCTGGTAGTAGTTGAAATGACTCACCTGGGGATCCACGGCGATGAATACATTGTGCTCGGCGGCGGCCGCGGTGGTTTCGCGAATCATGCGCGGCGTGACCACGCCCTTATCGTAATCCGAAAAAACAATGGCGTTGATGTTCGGCATGGCGGAGCGAATAAAGTCCAGCAGGTTGTCTTCGTCCGCGCCTTCGATGGGTCCCGCGCTTTCCCGGTCCACGCGGCAAACCTGCTGCGTGCCGGCCAGAATGCGAATCTTACGAATCGTCGGCCTGTCGGCGGATTCCCGCAGGGCGATGTCTTCGCGTTCGGCGCCCATGTCCTGAAACATGTCGCGCATTCTTTCGGCGGCCGCGTCCGCGCCCACCAGCCCGCAGACCAGGGCCCGGGAACCGAGGGCGCGCAGGTTGGCCACGACATTGCCCGCGCCGCCGGGTACGACCTTGCGTCCTTTCTCAAGCACCACGGGCACGGGAGCCTCGGGCGAAATACGTTCCACGGTTCCCAGGATGTACTCGTCCAGCATGTAGTCGCCGATGACGAGGATACTTGTATCCGAAAAGCTATCCAGCAAGCGATTGTTCATATACGGGGCGAGCCATT
>CAZGYS010000731.1:0-3331 GCA_964530305.1 uncultured Leptospiraceae bacterium | reverse complement strand
GAGAGCAGACCGAAACGCGAGCGAACCCGGGTATACTCCTGGGAACGCGCGTATTTCTCCTCGGAATAGACGTCCTTGAATTCCGGCGGCAAAGTGGAGTTCAGGGCGCGCAGATTTAGATATTCCGTAATGGCGGATAATAGAAAGGACAAGACCAATGTGGCGAGTATCAGGGTTGCGTAAATGTTCATGCTGTTTGTTCAAATTAAGTTAGAGGCGGACCGGCGACAATTCAATTTCCCATGCATGAATTTTTCATTGTAATTCGACGCGCTTCCAATATAAATGTTTGGTCGCTGATGTTTTCCCTGGTTTTCAAACGACCCCGGCCCATCGCCCGGACGCCGAATTGCCGCGATGGTTCCGTTTTGCTCAAGAGTCTTTCCATGATCGGCAGCTCGCTGGTCGGGTCTGTTTTGCTGCTTGCGGCCCTGGTCGTCGCGGGGCCCGTGTTCGCGCAGTCGGGGTCCCATGAGATTCAATCCGTCTCGGATTTCAAGCGTACACACTCACTGAATTCCTCCGCGGAGGAGAAGCATACCTGGTGGGCTCGCCTGGGAGAGTTGAATCCGGCGGCGGAATCGGCGCGGCTTCGCGCGGCTTTGCTCGCGGCGGGCGGCAAGAGCGACGTCCCTGGAAAGCCGTGGTACGCCGTCAAATTGCCCGGCTATCTCGACGGCATGCCGGGCTATGATTACGACGTCAAACGCGCCTGGTATTTGAAGACTCTCACTTTGTCGGGAAAGGACGCGCCTCCCCTGGCGCTTCGCCTGGGGCAAATCAATGACCGGGATCGCGTCTATCTAAATGGGGAACTGGTGGGCGGCACGGGTCGTTTCGGCGCCGAACACGCGCAGGCCTTTGACCGCGAACGTCTGTATGAATTGCCCACGCGCCTGTTGCGCCCGGGGTTGAACATCGTTCTTGTTCACGTGGAAGTTTACTCTCCGGGTTACCTGGGACTGGTGAAAGGAAATCTATCGCTGGGTTCGACCCTGAATCAACAACGGGCCATCATCGGCGGGGATCTCATGG
The DNA here is from genome assembly GCA_964530305.1 of uncultured Leptospiraceae bacterium. GTDB lineage: Bacteria > Spirochaetota > Leptospiria > Leptospirales > Leptonemataceae > CAZGYS01. The sequence continues at coordinate 2,296 of CAZGYS010000731.1, read as the reverse complement.
ACGTCCTGTTCATGGCGGCCTATCTCATGGTGGGAGCGTACTTCCTTTTTCTTTTTATTCGTCGGGGACGCGAAAGAGAGAACATGTTCTTCGGCCTGTTCTTGATTTGCTTCGTGATCTACATGGCCCTGCGTACGCAGTTTCGCTTCGACTGGGGTTTTTCCTTCATCGTCATCAAAAAGACCGAATACGTATTTCTGTACGGCCTGTTTCCCCTCTTTTATTACTTCTTTCGCACGTACTACGATATTCCCCGCACCGGATTCTGGAAGTGGTGGGATCGCATTATGGTGTTGCCGGTGGGCATAAACGTGCTCGGCGTGATCATCGCATTGACCACCTGGAATGCCGAACTGCTGTGGCAATACCAGGGCGGCTTTCTGGGCATCGGCATAGCCCAGCCGTTCTGGTTTATTTTCGTGATCGGGATTTTTACGATTCTGATCAATCGCGTCCGCGCGGGGGAGCGGGACGCTTACTATATGTTGCCGGCCTGGATTCTCACGTGGCTGGTTTTCATCCTGGATGTTTTCAGCAATCGCGGAACGCTCAATCTGCCGCCGTTCCTGATGTATTTCTTTTTCGTCTTCATCGTCAGCATGGCCACCATTCTGGCCAATCGCTTCGTGCGCTTGAATCAGCAGGTGGAAGACCTGAATCAAAACCTGGAATTAAAGGTTAAGGAACGCACGGAACGCTTGAACCAGTCCCTGTCCGAAGTGCAGGCCCTCAAGGTTCAGCAGGACGGCGATTATTTTCTGACGTCGCTTTTGATCAATCCCCTGGGCGGAAACTACGCTCGGCCGGGGCGGGTCCTGACGGAAGTACGCACGAATCAAAAGAAGCAGTTCCAGTTTCGCCACTGGAACGCGGAAATCGTGGGCGATCTATCCGCGGTCTACGACATAAAGTTAAGGGAGCGGGATTACACGGTCTTCGTCAACGGGGACGCCATGGGCAAATCCATTCAGGGCGCCGGAGGCGCGCTCGTTCTGGGCACCGTCTTCAAGTCGGTGGTTACGCGCTCTCAACTCACGGCCGCGGCGCGTTCGAAGTTTCCGGAGCAATGGTTGCGCGAATGCTTCTTTGAACTGCAGAGCGTCTTCGTTTCCTTCGACGGCTTCATGTTGATCACCGCCATCCTCGGGTTGATCGACAATGAAACCGGGACCATGTACTACATTAACTCCGGCCACCCCAGTCTGGTTCGGTATCGCAATGGACAAGCGGAACTCATGGGGGACGATTTTAATCTGAATAAAATCGGCATCGCGGGCGTGGACGACGACTTGCGCATTACCATCCTGCGCATGGAGCCGGGAGACGTGGTGCTGTCGGGATCGGACGGGCGCGACGACCTGCTGCTGGGGTTGGACGAAAACGGTAATCGCATCATCAATGAGGACGAATACCTCTTCGTGCGCGCGGTCGAGGAAGGCAAGGGTGAATTGGAAGACGTCTCCGCGGCGCTCTTCGCTCGGGGGGAGCAAACCGACGACTTTTCGCTGTTGCGATTCGGCTACCTCGAGGACGCCCCCGCTCTGGTGGATGAAAAGGACGATGAATATTCCGAACTCTTGAATCGCGCGGAAGACGCCTGGAAGGCCGGTGGGGAAGACGAGGCCGTGCGTCTATTGGAAGAGGCTGTTGTCATGCGCCCCCGGGAACCCGCTCCCCGTCTTTCGCTGGCGAAACTGCATCGCCGTAGGAAGGACTACGCGCGGGCCGCGCAGAACTACATTGCCTACCAGGAAATGCGTCCCGATGATACCGACGCGCTGTTCGACATCGCCTTGATGTTGAAAATGAACGGAGAGCGTACGGCGGCCATTGATTTCGGCGAGCGCTGTCGCATGCGTGAACCGGGGCACGTCAAGAATCTGGTGAACCTGGCTGACTGCTATCGCCTGACGGAGAACGAGGAACGTGCCGCGTTGCTGCTGGGCAAAGCGCGCGCTCTGGAGCCGGACAACGAAAGCGTGCGTCGCCTGGATGACTTGATGAAGGCCTGAAATCGAACGCCCGATTTCGAAGGTCCGGATGGGAAGTTTGAAGCGCGGCTCCGGTTGAAAACTATACCTTTTTTTGCGTTTCAGCCCCTTGAAACGTACTCGACGTAGCGTTTCCGATACGAAATGTGACATATTGAGCAATCCCCACGCTCATTTGTGATGGCCCCGTCTATTCCTCGGGCCGGAGGTGCTTCTAGATGATAACCGTTGGTAATTTAACTCTTAGATATGGAAAACGCGTTCTGTTCGAGGACGTGAATTTGAAATTCACCTCGGGCAATTGC
>CAZGYS010000730.1:0-3339 GCA_964530305.1 uncultured Leptospiraceae bacterium | reverse complement strand
GGCCGGCAAGGACATCGCCGGCGACCTGTTCATTTGCGCCGGCCATTGCACCATTGATCCGAAAAATCCCGGGCTCTTCATCGAAACCGCTCACGCCGTGAAGGAAGCCGGCGCGGCCGTCATTCGCGGCGGCGTCTGGAAACCCCGCACCAGTCCTCACTCGTATCAAGGCGATGCGAAGGCGCTCGACACGTTGATGCGGGCTCACCAGGAAACCGGTCTGCCGGTCAACGCCGAGGTCATGGACGAAGAGCAACTGGACCTGGCCCTGGAAGCAGGCGCGCACATGCTGCAAATTGGTACGCGCAACGCCCTGAACTATTCCCTGCTGAAAAAGATCGGCGAAAAAACCGGTGAACGCAAGACGCTGGTACTTCTGAAGCGCGGCATGCACATGGGCGGTATCGACGAATTCATCAGCGCGGCCGAATACATCGTGGCCGGCGGTAATTCCAATGTAGTTTTGTGTCCCCGGGGCACGGTACCTCGCGTGGACGGGTATCGCAATTTACCGGACGAAAGCATCACGCCCCTGCTCAAGCAAAAGACCTGGGCCCCCGTGGTCGTGGACCCGTCCCACTCCGTAGGTCGCGCCATGTACGTGCCCCACGCGGCGCTCGCGGCCATCGCCTATGGCGCGGACGGGCTCATCATCGAGACCCACGTCCAACCGAAGAACGGCATCGGCGATGATCCCAAGCAGGCCATCACTCCCGACGTTCTGGCGACTCTCATTAAGGACGCGAAGGACCTCCGCGAAGCGCGCGGAAAATACCAGGGTTATCTGCGGACTCAGGACTAACCTTTTTCAAGCCCCCGCCGCAACGCATCGATGGTTTGCTCCGCGGCGGCGCGCATTTCGCGTTTGGATTTGAATGGGAGCGCGCCGTTTATGACCAGGGACGCGAACCCGTGCACCAGCGACCAGGCGGGCAAGGCGGCTTCCGCGGCGGGCATGCGCAGGACCTTTCGCTTTTCCAGTTCCTCCAGGGCATCCAGCAGAATCTCGTAGGGATCGCGCCCGCCTTCGCCGGTGCCGCGAATGGAGTCCCGTTCGAACCGGGCCGTGCCCGCCTCGCCGAACATAAGAGTAAACAATTCCGGCCGCGCCGCCGCGAAACCGATGTAGGCCCGCCCCACCGCGCTAAACCGCTCCTCGGGGTCGTCGCCCGCCGTCCGCAATTCCTTTTCCATGCTCCGCGCCAGCTCACTATAGCCCCAGCGTGAGAGCGCCTGGAGAATGTCGGCCTTGTTGCGGTAATGGCGATACACGGCCGCGGGATCCACGTCCAGCCGCCGCGCGGCTTCGCGAATACTGAGTCCGCCCAAACCCTTCTCTCGAATCAATTCCAGGGATTCGCGCAGAAGCGCCTGGGCCAGGTCTCCGTGATGGTAGTTTTCGCGATTTTTCCCCATCGGTTCCATGGTCCGTCCGCCCCGGCCCCTGTAAATCGCGTTTTTTTGTCATCACTGTTGACATTCCATGGCGGATTGAATATATTCCATGTCAACAATGGTGACATAGGAGGGATGTACCATGTTCCAGCGCATTTCGTTCATATTCGCGACTTTATTTTTCACGGGGGCTTGCGCCGCTCCCCTTGAGATTCACCCGGGGGAAGACGGGCGGCCCGAAATCCGGGTGGTTCGCCTGAAGTGGTCCAATGTTCATATTATCGCGGGCAAGGAGGGGCCCGTTCTCGTGGACGCGGGTTCGCCCGTGGATGAGGATTTCACGGCCTTACGATTGGCCCTGAAAGACATGGGCAAACGCCCCAGCGATATCCAATTGATCATTCTAACCCACGGCCATGGAGATCACGCGGGTGGTGCCCGGCGCTTGAGACGGGAAAGCGGCGCGCCGATCATGATGGGCGCCGGGGATACGGGCATGGCCGCCGCGGGAAAAAACAAGCCGCTGAAGACCATGAGTCTCATGGCGCGCATGTTGAAACCTTTCGTGGACTTCCCCTACCCGAAATTTCAACCGGATGTTCTTATCGCGCCCGGTAAGAGCGCGGAGCTGACGAGATACGGCCTTGAAGGACGCGTAGTTTCCACGCCGGGCCACACGGACGGCTCACTGGTCGTCGTTCTACCGGGGGGCGACGCCTTTGTCGGCGATATGGTTCTGGGGGGCTATATGGGCGGCGGCTTGCTGCCGGCATCGCCCGGGCGACATTACTTCCACGACGACGCTCCGCGCGCGGAGAATCACCTGCGGGAATTGTTGAGGAACGGAACGAAACGATTTTACCCGGGCCATGGTGGTCCCATCACGGCCCGGGCAATGCGAAAGTGGCTTAACTGACGCTTGTAAACCGGCGATTTACGGGCAAACCAGTCCGTTGCTGGAAGTGGACGTGGCCGGAGCCTCGCAGTTGGCGCACTGGACGTTTTGCCAGGCCGAAGCGCTGCCCGTCAGCATGTTCTCGTAGAACGAAAGCAGGGTCGTGCCGTTGGAAGTCGTCGTGTAAAAGTTATCGCTCCAGGAAATGGTATGGGACGAACCCGGAGCGTTGTAATAACGAAAATTCGAATTCGTCGTCGTGCCCGCGGTGGTGTGCGCGCTTTGCATGCGCGTTCGCCATTCACAGGAAAGCGTATCCGATACCTCGAAGCCCGTGCCGGGACCGAACATGGTGCTGTCGGCCACGTAGGTCTTATTGTTGATGACGAGTTCGTTCTGGACGTTATAGAAATAACGCTGGGTCCCGTCGTATTCGGCCGTGTAGTGCGCCATGCGACTGGTTGCGTAGTTACCGTGGGAACCAATCAGGCGATAGTAATCGCCCACGGACAATGAATCCAGGGATGTACCCGTCACGTTCAAACCGGTAATCCAATTGGCGATGTTCGCCTCAAAACCCCAGTTGGTTCGCAGCGCGGCTTCCACCTGAGTCGTTCCCGGCGTGGAACCGGCGGCGGCGTCTCCGAGCACGTCCACCTGATTGGAGAAGTAGGTCTCCTTGATATACGGGAAATTGAAAATCGCCCCGTAACCGCCCGCGCTCTGACCGGTGACGAAGACGCGGCCCACATTGGCGGAAGGATAGTTGGTCTTCAGGTGAGCCAACACGGCCAGAAAGTTGTCGAAACCGCGATGGTGGATGGTAGAATCCGTACCGGTAACCGGATCGGTATAGACGGTATCCTTCGAGCCCCAGAAAACATCGCCCGTGCAATAGGGGATGAAGACCATGGTGTAGTCCTTGAAAGGATTGCTGGAGTTGTTCTGATCCAGGATGCCTCGATTGAAGGTGGACGCGGCGATGCCCCGCGTGATCAGATTGATGACGCCGATCTCGGGAAAGTAAGTGCGTGTCTCCGCGACACCGA
>CAZGYS010000729.1:0-3340 GCA_964530305.1 uncultured Leptospiraceae bacterium | reverse complement strand
GGTGCTGTATCGAACACCCTTCTAATGCACGCATCGCCCTTGCCCGGGGCTGAATTCCGCTTTACACCGGGGGCCGACCGTCATTTCTGACCGTTTGGCGTGCCGCCCAATGGGTGGCTGGCCGTGAATCGCACCGGGCGCAAAAAATCGTTCGGAACCAGGCGGTTCTCGGCTCCGTATCACTCGCCGCGTGGACATTGTCCCAGCAGTGAAAATTAGACGGGCGCCTCGGAGTAAACTATTGGCTACAATTCGTGGACCGAAGCATAAAATTTGCCGAACCATCGGCTTTTGTATCTATAACAGCCCTAAATGTCCGTCGGTAAAACGACCCTACCCGCCCGGGCAGCGTGAAAACACTCGTCGTAAGAAGAAGTCTCCCTATGGAGAGCAGCTGATCGAAAAACAGAAGCTGCGCCTGACCTACGGCATGATGGAAAAACAATTCTATCGCGCGTTTGAAAAAGCCGCCAATACGCAGGGTAACACGGCGGATGAATTCCTGATTCTGCTGGAAAGCCGCCTGATGACCCTGGTTCTGCGCCTGGGCCTGGCTCGTTCGATCTTCGACGCGCGCCAGTTGATCAATCACGGCCACGTCTCACTGGACGGTCGTAAAGTCGACATTCCCAGCGTGCACGTGAAACCCGGTCAGGTAATCGGTATCAACGCGAAATCCAAGGAACTGGATCGCGTGAAGGCGGGAATCATGACCCGAACCTCCGCTACCAACCCCACTCCCTATCTGGAAGTGCAGGAAGACGGCGTGTCCGGTAAATTCCTGGGCATTAACAGCGCGTCGGATATCCCCATCACGCGTATTAACGTTCAGAAAATCATCGAGTTCTACAGTAAGTAATACTGTAGAACTCGCCTTCAGGCTCTTTTTTCCATTACCAATCCGGTAAGTTCCTCGAGGGATTTCGTGAACTCGAGGAGCTTCTTGGACGGAATTTCTTCCACCAGCTCGCCCGTTTTAAAGTTCAACAACTTCACCTGGATCTTTCCGGAATCGGTTACGGAATACTGGAACGTCGTTTCCGGATGATGAGCCTGAAGCGCTTCCAGGGCGGAAATCGCCTTTTGCACTTCCTTCTCATTCTCCGGGCTGTGATCCACGTCCGTGTAGCCGGTGTTGGTGTCGGTCGCTTCTTTTGAGCGTTTTACCGCCAGCTCCATACTATCGATATTTTCTCCGATGGCGCGGCGATCGGGCTCGGCGACCGTGTCGGTACGTCCATAGTTTACGTTCGAAACCGACCCTTTTTCTCGTATTGCTTCCATAGCCCTATCCTTAACTTCACTTTTGGGGTCTTCCCCCTGTGATCCGATTCGGCAATAAAGGCGACGGCCTTAACGGTTGTGTACCTACTTTTTCGTGAAAAAAGTTGCGTTTTACGACAAAGCGGAAGCTTAAAGGCGATTGAAAAAAGCGGCGCGATTTATCGAAAAATTCGGCGAGCCCGAGCAAAAAAAATTATCCCGCGCAACGATGCCGCGGGCGCCCGAGACGCGAAGCCTTGCGCGTTACTCAATCCGGCGAATCTTATTATTCAGCGTATCGGAGACATACAGATACGTGCCGTCGTGAGCCAGGCCGAAGGGCTGATCGAAGCGCGCCGCCGAGCCGACGCCGTCGGAATCTCCCGGCCCACCGCCGTTTGTACCGGCCAGGCCCGCGATGGTCGTGACCATGTTCGTACTTAGATCAATCTTGCGAATCGTATCGTTTCCGGCATCGCTGATGTACAGGCTGCTGCCGTCGGTGGTGATCCCATTGGGCTCGTTAAAGCGCGCGGCCGCGACGGGGCCGTCGTCATGGCCGGAAGTACCCGAGAGACCGGCGTAGGTCGTTACGGCGAACGTAGACAGGTCCACCTTGCGAATGGAATGATTCGGGTAATCACAAATGTACAGGTTTTGTCCGTCCGGACTGACCATGCCCGGCAGGGACCCGAAGGAAGCCGCGGTACCTGTCGCGTCCATCATGCCGCTCGACCCCACCATGCCGGCGGGAGTTGTAACCGCCAGGGTCGTTCCATCGATCTTTCGCAGCACCTTGTTATTGGAATCCCCGATATAGATATCATTGCCGACCACCGCCACGCTGGTGGGAAACTTGAAGGAGGCCGCCGTGCCGGTCGCGTCGTTGTGGGTATTGGTCCCGTCTCCCGCGATAGTGGTTACATTGCCCGTGGCGACTTCCACCCTGCGAATACGATGGTTGGTTGCATCCGCCACATAGACGTAGGTGCCGTCGGTGGCGATATTGCGAATAGTCCAGAACTGGGCGGCGGTTCCTACCCCGTCGGCGTGGCCTCCGTTCGTGGAACCCGCCAGGGTTGTGGTCAAACCCGTGGCCGGATCAACGGTCATAACGCGCGCCGAATGGGCCTGGGAAATAAACAGGGTCCTGCCGTCCGTAGCCATTCCATTGGGTCCGCCGATGTCGGCCGCCGTACCCAGACCGTCCGCGGTGCCATTGGTTCCGCTGCCGGCCAGAGTCGTGACGACGCCGGTCAGATTCAGCGTGCAGGAATCGATGGTGCCGTTGGAAGAGACCTGCGCGCAGGGAAACGGATCCGCGGCCGGCGTAAGCTCGCGACAGCTCGGGGAATTCGTCAGGCAGGCCAGCAGGCGCAGCGCATAAAAGTCGTCGCTACCAGGATCACCCGGATTGTAGGCCGTGGGCCCGGAGCAAGAAGTCAGAGCCAGGCCGGCTAGAAGAACGGTATTAAGAATCTGAATAGAGGCGGAGTTGTTCATATCGAGATGGGAACCGAGCTAACGGTCCGCTAACAATAACAGTCGATAATGGGGCCAGTTTCACCGAAATCAAAATAAAATCCGGAACTACGCGGTTTTAGCGCAAAATGTCTAACCTTTCGGCCCCAAAATCGAAAAACTACGACTTTAATCCGTACTGTACGGTAGGCCTGGCGCGGGTAAATCACTGGGCCGGTCTGCTCCTGAATTCAACGCAGCCGAACCTGGAACCCGGTACAAATCTCGCGCGGGCGACCACCGGCTGCCATACGATAACCGGTCCGGCTCCCAGCGCGATTAATGCCGCGCTAGCATCCCATGACTGCGTAGAGTTGTATCCGAGAACTTACCATGAGCAGGTAGTCGCGCCGTCGGGAAAGAGTTCCTTTATTATTCGCAAAGCGTCGTGATTGCCGACATCAGCATCAGCTTTTCCCGGGAGGCCCGCTGGGCAATTCTCGCTTCAACATCGCCTTCATGATTCGACTTTTTTTGCGCAGGCGAAATTTCAGGCTTTTTAGTGAAAATCACTAATCTATTCTATTGCGAACCCTTCGGGAAAACTTGAATCGAT
>CAZGYS010000728.1:0-3349 GCA_964530305.1 uncultured Leptospiraceae bacterium | reverse complement strand
CTTTCGCTTCGCGTTTGGCGGATGCCAGCGCGTCTTCAAAGTCCTTGGCCGAGCGTACCTCGCGCATGCCCCGACCCCCGCCCCCGGCGACCGCCTTGATCAGGAGTGGGTAGCCAATGGATTTCGCCTTGGATTTCAACGTTTCCAGCGATTGTGGGCCCAGAGGTAGTCGGCCGGATGGGCGCGGATCTTCTCTTCCAGCTTTTTCACCCAGATGTGCGTGAACTCGTGCTCCCATGCGTCCATATCGTCGCGGGGAACGCGGGGCATTTCGAGCGGTTCGCAATCGAAAACCAGGCGCTTCTTTTCGTCGTGGTAGGACCAGATGAAAAAGACCTTCGCGTCGGGCGCGTTGCGGGCGACGACCGCCGGACCGGTAAAGGTTGAAGCCGGCTTATTAAAGAACGGAAAGAATTCGCCGTTACCTCGGGCGTCCTGATCCGAGGTAAACGCCACGGAGTCACCGGCGCGAAGACGCTTCACGACGATGAAGGGGTTCTGGTCCACGTAAATCAGACGCATGCCGGCGCTGTTGCGTGTACGCTCCAGATATCCATTGGACCAGAAATTCGTGTGACGCTTTACCAGCGTGTAGACGGGTTTCTTGATCAGGTGCGAACCGACGAAACCGTGCCACTCCCAGTTGCCCAGGTGTCCTAGAATCTGAATGCGCGAACCCTCGAAGGCGTCGATGTGTTCGCGCATCCCCGGCTTAATGACCATCCACTTCTTAAAGAATTTATCATTGAGGCGCGGCGTCTGATTGATTTCGCCCATGAGTCGACCCATGTTACGAAAGTTCTGTTTGGCGATTTTAACCCGCCACTCCGGCTTCGAATCCGGAAAGGCCTGCTCCAGGTGAGCCAGAACCAATCGCCGATACTTTCCGAAAATATGATACAGCGCAATGCCGATTTGCTCCGTCATCCAGGCACGGAGACGAAAGGGAATGCACATGAGCTGGAAATCCCAGACGCGAATAAAAATATACTCAATGAACTTACCGACGGTCTTTTTCCCGGTCATGGGAATAGGATGGCCGGCGGGCTTCAGGGGTCAAGTTGATTGGAGTCGCCGCGGCGATTCCGACGCTAGTTTACCCGGGCTCGTGGTCGGCGATATCCGCGCGTTTTGGGTGCTTAACCCGCCGCCAGACCGCGGCGAATGGAACAAATATTTCCGCCCGACTTACGAGAATCCCGCAGCGCCGTCTCGGCCGCGGAAAAAAGTTCGTCCGAGGAACCATAGTCGTCCCGACTCAGGGCCATGCCGATACTGGCGCGCAGATCGACCGAAACTCCGGCGGCTTCCACGGGCTCCAGGATCAAATCCATGATTTCCCGCCCACGCGCCAGGGCCGCGTCCTCGTCACTGCCGCCATGGGAAAGAATGGCGAACACATCGCCTTCCAGGCGCGCGGAGTAATCTCCATTGCGGGCGATATTGCGCAGACGACCGCCCACGATGCCCAGCACCTGATCCCCCAGAAAAAAACCATGCTCCCGGTTCACCGCGCCGAACTCGTCCAGCCCGACCAGGATGAGCGCGAAATACCCGTCTTCCTCCGCCGTGCCCCGACGATAGAACATGCTCTCGAAAACCCGCATGAACTCCAGGCGATTGGGTAGCTCGGTCATGGGATCATTGAAGGCGCACTTCATGAGCTGTTCCTCGGCCATGCGCCGATCCGTCACGTCGGTTTGAGAACCGGACATGCGATAAGCCTTCCCGTTCTCGTCCCGTACGACCATCCCGCGCGCGAAGACCCAGCGATACACGCCGTCCTTGTGCATGATGCGATATTCACTTTGAAAATGAGGCGAATAGCCCTCGATGTGAGCGTCCAGGTCCGCCTTCAGGCTTTCGCGTTCGTCCGGATGCACGCGCGAAAGCCAGGTGTCCGGAGAAGCGTCTCCTTCATCCGGCTCCAGACCGACCATGTTCTTCCAGCGCTCGGAATAGTAGAGCTGGTTCGTCTTGAGATCCCAGTCCCACAGGCCGTCGTTGGCGCCCCGGGCCGCCAGGGCATACCGCTCTTCGCTGGCCTTGAGCTTCTGCTCCATTTCGTGCTTGTACACGGCGATTTCAATGGCGCAATGCAGTTCTCGCGCTTCATAAGGCTTGATGATATAACCGAAGGGCTCCGTGATTCGCGCGCGACGCAGCGTTTCCTCATCGGCGTAGGCCGTAAGGTAGACCACGGGAATGTCGAAGAGACCGCGAATTTGCTCGGCCGCCTGTACGCCGTCCATCTCTCCATCCAGGCGAATATCCATGAGCACCAGGTCCGGCCGCAGTTCGCCCGCTTTCCGGACCGCGTCTTCTCCGCTGTGAACCACGGCCTTGACGTCGTACCCCCGGGACTTGAGTTTCTTCTCAATGTGTCCGGCGACGATGACCTCGTCCTCGACGACTATGATGCTGTGTTGCGCCTGCGCCATTACGATTGTGCCCCGTTGCGTTTGAGTTTCGCCGGTTCAAAGGAAATTCGAAATTCGGTGCCTCCGTCTCGAATCATTTCAATTTCGCCCTTTAGTTGACGCGTCAACATGTTGACCAGTTGCAACCCCATGGTAGTTGAACCGCGAAAATCCAGATGGCGCGGGAAGCCGGCGCCATTATCGCTGACTACCAGATTAACCCGCCCGTTTTCCTGCGAAAGCAATATTTCAATCCGGCCGGATTTTCCTTCGCCGGAAGCCGAACGCAGATTCGGAAACGCATGCTTGAGGGCGTTTGATACCAGTTCATTTATGATCAGACCACACGGTATGGCGGAATATAGTCCCATCGCCTGAGAATCGACGCTTGCCTCCAGCTCGATGGTCTCCGCGTCCGGACCCAGCGAATGCTTTAAGTTCAGAACCAGGTTCTCCACGTATTCGGCGATATCGATTTGCCCCAGATCGCCGGATTCATACAATTGCTCGTGAATCAAAGCCATGGACCGAATTCGATCGCGGCTTTGCCGCAGGATATCCCCGGCCCGGGTATCTTCCACGTACTCGGCCTGGTAATCCAGCAGGCTGTAGACGACCTGGAGATTATTTTTCACCCGGTGATGGATCTCCCGCAGAAGCACCTCCTTCTCACGCATGCCCAGGATCAGCTTTTTCGCCGATTCAATCTGATCGGTGATATCGCGAAAGACCAGCACCACGCCCAGGATGTGCTCGTCGGGCGCCTTGATGGAAGAAATGATGTAGCCCACCGGCACTCGACGCCCATCCCGGCGGATCAAGGTCACCTCGGTTCCGCCCGCGACGATTCCCGAATGCAGGGCCTTGTGCAACGGCAGGCCGCCTTCGCCTCCGGGTTGTCGGCGAGGAACCGATCGCGGAACTCAACG
>CAZGYS010000727.1:0-3356 GCA_964530305.1 uncultured Leptospiraceae bacterium | reverse complement strand
AGCAGCGCCTTCCTAATTTCTTATGCGCTCACGATTTTAACCGCGGGCGCCGGCCTGGCTGCGGACTCGCAGGGCCTCGCCGGCGTGGGCGTGGCGGTGCAGCTTGGCGCGGCCATACTCAATTCGATCTTGCAAACATTGATAGGTTTCGGCGGAACCTGGATCGCGTACATGGCCATGCGAGCGTACTACGAAGATCGCCCATTGCCTCTAGACGCCGTCATTCAGGGATTCAAATCCTTCGCGCCCCTGCTGATCATGGGTTTTCTGCGCTGGTTAATTTATTTCGCGCTTACGCTTCCCGGCATGGCAATCATCGTATTGACGTTCACCCTGGGTATGGGCGGAGACTTTTCCTGGGAAAAGTTTTTTACGTCGGACGATTCAACGAACAACATCTTAATCGTTAGCGGTATGGCCTTCGCATTGATATTCCTGCCCATGATGTACGTTATGATTCGCCTGAGCATGGCGGAACTAATCGCCGTGGAGCACGGGCGTAATCCCATTCAAGCTTTCCAGGACAGCTGGAGTCTCACGAACGGCAATGTGGGTTCCATAATCGGCTTCATGGTACTCTGGGTATTGCTGGTACTCGTCCTATCGCCCTTCCTGGCTCTGGGCGCATTCCTCACCTGTGCGCTGGGTTTTCTGCCCATGGGCTTCCTGCTGCTCATTCCCGGCGGCGCCATGTACCATCAACTGACGAAGCACATTCCGCGACCTTCCTTCTAACGCATGGACCCGCTCTATAACAATCCTTACGGCACAGCTCCCGGGGAACCGTCCCCGGATCCGAATTCCGGCACGGCGATTTCTTCCGAAATCGCTCCGGGCCGTTTCGAAATCTTCGAGGTGTTCGGGTTGGTCTGGCGCACCCTCAAGGCCCAGTGGTTGACGGGCAGTCTGGGGGCGGTTATTTTTCTGGCCGTCTCCACGGGCGCTTCCCTGATTTTTGAAGAGCTCAATGGCTTGTTCCAATCGCTACCGGCGTACGCCGATTTCATTGCAATCTATGCCCTGAATTACTTCCTGCAATTCCTGCTCGGTTTCGCGGCGATGTGGTTCGCTTACGCCGCCATCAAGGCGACTCTGCGCGAAGAGAAGGTAGACATCGGCGAATTCTTCGCATCGTTCAATCATATCGCCGACTTGCTGAAGCTTACCGGGATTCTATGCGGCATCATGCTGCTCGTCAGCCTACCGGGCATCGGTCTACTTATTACCGTATACTACATGTTCCTTGAAAGCGCCATGGCGAAATTCATGAATGAGTTGCTCGCGTTAGATCTATTAAAGCTGGGCAATCTGGAGATCTGGAAATCCATGCTGGAACTGCAGGGCGGTATCTGGCTGGCCTCCCTGACTTTCGTCGTGGGCATCTGGTTACCCCAGTTCTATATATCCATTCGCCTGGAGTTCGCCTGGCTTTTGCTCATGGAACGCAAGGTCAACGTCCAGCAAAGCTTGAACGAAAGTTGGGCGCTCACGACGGGTAATTCAGCGCGAATCCTGGGTTATTTCTCATTATGGACGTTGCTGGTACTCACGGCTCTACCCTTTACTTTCGTAGGCATGGCGCTCACCTGCATGGTCGGTACGCTGGCGTTCTTTCCGATGATATTCATGAACTGGTTGCACTTTCCGGCCATGTATCATTACCTCATGAGCCATCATCTATCGTCGCCTGAAGCGAGCGACGACTATCCCCTCGACTCCCGGGAACCGGGCGATTACCGACGGGTTCCATAATGACGAACAGGGCGAAATAAGCATTGCCCGCGAAGGCGGCGAGTATATGCTTCTCCCATGAGCGCTTCCGATTATTCCTTTCACCCGGTTCGGCTGAAATTTAAGAACCAGACTCTGGAAAACGAATACAAGGCGTTTTTCGACGCGGAATCCCTGCCCTTCGTGCGCGGCGGGTCCATCGCCGCGGCGCTCATCTGGCTCTTCGTCATCTTCTTTTTGCGGTGGCAATTCCCCGGACGCCCGGGAGAAAACATGGCCAGCCTGGCCCTGACGCCCCTGGTGGTTTTGCCGATTCTCCTGATGGTGTCCACTTACTCAGTCCGTTTACGCCCCTGGATGCAGGCCTTCACGGCTTTCGTCAATACTTCGGCCGGCCTGATCGGAGTATACATCGGTCATTTCTTTCTGGCCAATGATACCGCCCTGGTTTCCACTTTGATCATTTTGATCTTCTTCGCGTTTTTGATTTTGCGAGTGCGTTTGAAATACGCGATTCCCGCCGCCGTAACGTATGTCGCCGCCTATGACGTAGTTATGATTCTATACGGCACGCACCAGTCCGACGGCGTCGCGCTCAACACCTTCGTCATATGGATCGGTTTGTTTTCGGCGATTTACGCCGGCCACATCATGGAGACTTCTTCGCGAAAGCTTTTCGCGCAGGGTAAACTCATCGCGGAGCAATCCGAGAAAATCAAGCGCGAAAGGGAAAAGTCCGACGAACTGCTGCGCAATATTCTGCCCGATCCCATCGCCGAGCGACTCAAGAGCGATCCGGGACACATCGCCGACGGTTTCGCCGAGGCGACCGTTCTATTTTCCGACATCGTGGGCTTCACGGATCTTTCCCAGAAGATTCCACCGGATGAACTGGTGGCGCTTTTGAATCGCCTCTTTTCGGATTTCGACGATCTGGCGGACAAACACCGACTGGAGAAAATCAAGACCATCGGCGATGCCTACATGGCCGCCGCCGGTTTGCCGGAGCTTCGTGGCGATCACGCCTCGGCCGTGGCGGACATGGCGCTGGACATGCTCAAGGTCATGGAAGAGTTCAATCGCCAGGCGAAAACGCCCCTGCAGATTCGCATCGGCATCAATACGGGACCCGTCGTGGCCGGTATCATCGGTAAAAAGAAATTCATTTACGACCTGTGGGGAGACGCGGTCAATACCGCGGCGCGCATGGAATCCCACGGCATCTCCGGGCGCATTCAAATTACGGGCGCGACCCGGGAAGCGCTGGGAGCCGGTTACGACGTGGAAGAGCGGGGCGAAATAGAGGTGAAGGGGAAGGGCGCGATGCGAACCTACTTGCTTGTTTCCGGTAAATAAGCACCCCTGGTGGGCGTTTTTTTTGCGCGTTGTCTCGGGTTATTCGTCATATCGCGTTTGGATCTGAACCTTGATGCCGGGCCTTGCGCTTGTTTTCTAGACCGTTTCATGGTATTATCACTCCGCCTCGCCGGGCCGACGCCCCGACCGCCCGGCCCCGCGCACCCGCGCCCAACGATATTACTCCCGCCCAATCGCGGGAGCGGCTGATTGGTAGACTATACCCGGTAGAGTAGACAGTAAATCAGGCGGCAAATTGTTTTTCATAC
>CAZGYS010000726.1:0-3361 GCA_964530305.1 uncultured Leptospiraceae bacterium | reverse complement strand
GAGCCATCTCCGCGGGAACGGGAATCGCCTTGCCCGAAGTGGAATTGATTGCTTCCTTACCGGAAGGGGCCATGCGACCCCGACGTCGCCGTAGGACTGAAGACTGATGCTTTTCCAGGATATTCCGGATCTAACCATGGAGCAGTTTCGCCGTTTCGCGGAATTGATCTATCAGAACGCCTGCATCAGTCTTAAGGACAGCAAATTGACGCTTCTCTCCAATCGCCTGCGTAAGCGGCTGCGGGCGCTGGAGATGACCGACTTCGACGAATACCACGCCTATCTCCGCAAGAACGCCGATGAGATGTTTCGCTTCCTCGAAGTCGTGACCACCAATGAATCCTATTTCTGGCGCACGACCCAGAACTTCGATATGCTCAAGGAGCACCTTTTACCCGAGATGCTCAATACCTTTCCCGACCAGACCTTGAACTTCTGGTCGGCCGGATGTTCCACCGGGGAAGAACCATACAACCTGGCCATGGAACTCATCGACGGCATGAAGCGAACGGGGGTCTTTCCTTTTCGAATTTTCGCCACCGATATTTCCGAGCGGGTCGTGTCTTTCGCGCAACAGGGACGCTACCATGGACGCAAACTGGAGCGCGTCCCGAAGGCGGCCCTGAATCGCTATTTTACGCCGGACCCGGATCGGGAAGAGGGCTTCATCGTTCGCTCGGACATCAAGGAGCGCATCGAGTTTCGCGTGCACAATCTATTTCAGGACGATGCCTCGCTTCCGAACATGCACTGTATTTTTTGCCGCAATGTCATGATTTACTTCAAGCGCGCGGATCAGGAGAAACTGGTGAATCGATTTCATGAGCGCCTGCGTCCCGGCGGGTTCCTGGTCATCGGCCATTCCGAAAGTTTGCATACCATGGAGACGCCCTTCAAGGCTCGTCGGCTTTCCAACGGCATCGCCTACTATCGTCCCCGGGGCATCAATAGCGGAGGAGGCGCGTAATGCTGGAGAGCATGACCGGCACGGCCCGGGTCTCGCGTACCGTGGCCGGCCTCCGACTCACGGTGTTTCTAAAATCCGTGAATCACAAGTTCGCGGATTTTCATCTGCGTTATCCGCCCACGTTGAACGCCCTGCACAAGGACTTCAACGATCGGATTTCACGCCGCATTGCCCGGGGCCGGGTCGAGGCGGACATCTCACTGGCGTCCCCCGGGCGACGTCCGGTCATACAAAAGAAGGTCTTGAACAGTTATTTGAAAATGACGGCCGAGTTGTCCGGCCGCAAGGGCAAGCCGGACGAACAACTTCTTACCAGGGCGTTGCAACTGCCGGGCGTTCTGGAATTGGAGGACGATTGGCCGCGCGATTTCAAACCGGCGCTGGTCTTGAAGGTATACGAGGAGGCCGTCGCGAAACTACAAGAATCGCGCCGTAAGGAAGGCCGTAAAATCGGCGTGCTGTTGACGGGATACCTGAAAAAAATTGCTCGCAACAGCAAGCGCATCGAAAAACGATTGAATAGCCACGAAGCGCGGCAAATCGCCCATTTCAAGAGCAAGGTTCAACCGCGCTTGAAGGCGGAGCCCCGGGACATGGAAGCCTTGCGGGGAGCGGTGGTGGAGTGGTACGGGCGATTCAACGTGAACGAGGAATTGGAGCGTCTGAAGCTCCACAATCAGGCCCTGCTGGATTTGCTGAAGGAAGGCGGTCTGGTGGGTAAGAAGACGGATTTCTTTTCCCAGGAATTGCTCCGAGAGGTGAATACCATCGCCTCCAAGTGCGGGGATTTCGAAATTCGTGAACTCGTCGTCGACATGAAGAACGAAATTGAAAATATAAAAGAGCAGGCTCGCAACCTCTGCTGACCGCCGCTTGCGCGTATCGCGCCGGGAACGAATCAAGGGCCATGAAGGATCAGGGCGAAGACAATATCGCGAAGCGCAAATCCCGGGTGATCGTAATTTCATCGGTCTCCGGCGGCGGCAAGACTTCCCTGATTCGCGTACTCATGCGCAATCATCCGGAACTGCAGGTCGCCATCACCGCCACCAGTCGCAAACCCCGCGAAGGCGAAGTCGACGGCGTGCACTATTACTTCTACGATAAGGAAGAGTTTCAGCGCAAGGTCGAGCGGGATGAATTCCTGGAGCACGCCCTGGTGCACGGGAACTACTACGGCGTTCCCGCCGCGCCCCTGTATGAAAACCTGGACCAGGGCAAGTCCGTTATTTTAAACATTGATGTGCAGGGCAAGCGCACGGCTCATCGCAAGCTGGGGGAACGCGTCCTCAGCATTTTTCTCATGCCTCCCAATCGGGATGTATGGGAGGAGCGCCTCCGCAACCGTGGTACCGACGCCGAGCAGGATATTCAGCGTCGCTTGCGGGAAGGGCATCAGGAAATGAAGTTCGCCTCCGAATTCGACTATCGCGTGGTCAACGAGCTGCTGGAAAGCGCGGCCGGCGAAGTCAGCATGATTCTCAAGGAAGAAGGCGTACTCTGAAAGCGCGCCGGCGCCGTGGGTGAGCATCCGCGTTTTCGTGATCATGGGCCCCACCGGGGCCGGTAAAACCGAACTGACCGAGGCCCTGGACCCGGCTCGTTTTGAGGTCATCTCCTGTGATTCCCGTCAGATCTATCGAGAGATGGAAATCGGCACGGCTGCTCCCGACACGGAGACCCTGGCGCGCATGCCCCACCACCTGGTCGGAATCATTTCCCCCGCCGAGGAATTCAGCGCGGGGCGATTCGCCCGTCGGACCCGGGAACTCATTCACGACATCGACTCACGGGGAAAGCAGGCCTGCATCGTGGGCGGGAGCGGATTTTACTTCCGTGCCTTGAAGTCGGGCATGTTCGGAGCCTCCGCCGTGCCGCCCGAAGTTCGAGACCAGGTAATGGCCATGAGTCCGGCCGAGCGGCTGCAAGAACTTGAGGAAACGGACCCGGCGGCCCTGAATCCTCCCCAGGCCAGGGAGCAAATTCCCGGTTTGATTCACCGCAATGACGAGTATCGCATCGCGCGGGCGCTGGAAGTCTTTCGGAGCACCGGTCGCACCTGGTCCGAGCACTGGCAGGCCGCGCGCGGTCGAGTGGATGCGCCTGAAAAGGGAGAATTCGATTTCCGGGGCTGGAAATTGGAAACGAATCAAGGCGATTACTGGGATCGTTTGCTGCAACGCGCTTGTAAAATGATCAAGGACGGTTTGCTGGAGGAGACCCGGGCCGTGCTGGATAAATACGGCCCCGAGTGTCCGGGCTTGCGAACCCTGGGTTATGATCGGGCCCTGGATGTTGTCCAGGGCCGTATGCCGGCCGCGGAATTGCCGGAGGAATTGCTGATTCGCCACCGTCGGTACGGGAAAAATCATCGCACCTGGTTTAAGCGCGAGG
>CAZGYS010000725.1:0-3370 GCA_964530305.1 uncultured Leptospiraceae bacterium | reverse complement strand
CCCTGGTTAATAAAGCGGCCTTTCGCTTTAAGTTCAACGATGACAAGGAAATCCAGGAATTTAATCGCCGGTTGCAGACCCAGGTGAAGACTTTCCTGGCCGGTCGTTACAACAAGAATGAAGTGCGCCTCACCGCCCGGGAGGTTATCTACCCGGGGGTGGAGATTCATTACCGCGGCAGCGTGGAGAAAATTACGGCGCCTCAGACGAAGGTTGTTTTTCGTTTCATACCGGGCGAAGAAAAACCCGTCATGGAAGCCTATAAACCTTCTTAACCTCCGGCTTCTTCCACGCGGGCTTCCTCCATGGGAGCCGCCGTGTGGGTCATGGTTGCCTGGACGTATCTCAGGGCGCGAGTTTCTCCCACTTGATTCTTGAGAGTGCGCAAATCCCTGATAAAAGACGGCTTGTTTAGAATGCCGAGCACCAGGTCCATTTCCGGCGCGTCGTTTTGCATGCCGGTTACGGGTTTCAGTACGACGTCCTGGACTCCGACCGCCCCATCGCCGCTGTCACGGGGCCCGTCATTACGACCGTCGTCTCCCAGTAGTTTCGTGGGGCTCATTTCAAAATAATCGGCGATGGCGAACAGCGTCCGCAAGGGGATCTCGGCCTTGCCGTTTTCGATTTTGGATAAATAACCGGCGTCGATCTTGACTCCGTACTTCGCGCGCAATTCCGTACTGAGGGCGGTCAGGGTCAATCCGCGACCGGCGCGGGGAGCTTTAATGCGGACACCAATGTCCTTGAGTTCCGATTCCATGGTCAACAATGTCAGGGCCTCCTCGACGACATTTACTACATCGTCCCTGTATTTTTCTCTTCATACGCCAGGCTGTTTTTGTGAGAGCGCCGACGCGGCATTTGTTTAATCACCGCGATTCGGTTTGTTTATATATGCGGGCAATCGCGACGCTCACGCGCGATTCCTTTGTCTCTTCGGTTATTCGCTTACTATTATAATAGGGGGTGTCAATAATAAATTTTATTTCATTTGTTTTTTGAGCATTGGCGTACTCGCCACCAGTAAGCGCTACGCGCTAAACCTCGTAGCAGCACGGTATCGCGGCGCACAAAAAGGGGCGTTTATTTCAATAACAGTACGGAGGGGAAAGCTACGGGCGAAATTTGTCGAAGGATGCCGCAGGAAGGAGAGCGGACTCGGCCCGGGGACCCGGACCGAGTCGAGCGAGTTTATCGTTTGGGTCGACCGAAGAAATCGTACTCGGTGGTCACCCAGGAACCGTTCTTGAGTTCACGCCAAACCCCGGTGCGTTTACCGGCGAAACTCAGTGTTCCCTCGGCGATTTTACGGCCGGATTCGTCGTAGTAGGTCCAGGCGCCCACGGGACGGTCCGCGGAAAATCCACCTTCGCCTTTCTTGTTCCCATTGGCGTGAAAAATCGCCCAGCGTCCCATCTTCTTCGAGGCGATGATGGTGATGTTGTCGTTCTTCGGCGAATACTTAAGTAGACCCAGCAGTAAGGTACCTTCGTCTTCGCGGCCGCGGCGGGGGCGCGATTCGGCCACCTTACGGCCATTGCGATAAATCGTACCCTTTACGATCTTCACGTCATTGCCGCTGAAGTATAGATTACCCAGAAGCGTTCCGGATTTATCCCAGAATTGCCAGGATCCGTAGCGAGTATGGCGCCTTTCACCCTGGCCCATTTTTTCACCGGACTGGTAGTACTCGACCCAGTTGCCGCTGCGAAACCCCGTAGTACGACTGTACGCGCCCTGCATGGCCAGCTTACCGCTGGGATAATAGATGACCCATTGACCGTCGCGCTTGCCGCACTTGTTCTTATCACCGGTTTTCTTCAGGCAGGCCGTATCCGCGTAATAGGAACCCTTGCCCAGGGTCTTGCCGTCCGGATGAAAGATCGTGGCGGGACCATGGCGAAGGTCGTCCTTGTAACCGCCGCGAAAGCTCACATAGACTCTCTTACCGCTGGCCAGGCCGCACTCCTGCCATTCGCCGCTGCGCTTATTTTTTACGTAGGGACCCTTCGTAATGCAGTCGCCCGCTTTGTTCTTTTTGGTTTCCCAGATCCCGGTCTTTTGATTATTACTGTTCCGGCCGCGCTTGCGCCAGACGTCGGAACCCACGTAGTAGTGAATCTCGGGCCCCTCTTTCTTGTCACCCTTGTAGACTATGGTCCGGTTGCGTTCCCCGTCCAGGTTGTAGAACTTAAACAGGCCTTCCCGTTTGTTCTTTACGTAGGGTCCGCGCATACGGACGGTTTTGCCGTCCTTGGGGAAATAAAATTCCCACTCTCCGGAACGGGGCAGTCGCTTAATTTGATAAGCGCTGAATTTTTCCGCGTCCGAGCAAGTCTTCTTGGTTTCGCTGATATCAACGGGCCCCCGCTCCATGCGAATCTTCTTGGAATTAAAGCGCGAGACCATGGCCTTGCCGGCTTCGCATGAAAGTACGTATTCCTTGTCGGATTTGGTATTTCCGCCGGAACTCTTGCAGGCCGAAAAAACCAGGCCCGCCGCGGCGATTACGACCGCCGTCATAAGCGTCTTGCCTATTGTGAATTGAAAATAAGACCGCCTCATTGGATACTCCTTCCCCGGGTGATTGTCCATTAGACCGGCCCGGGCGCCGAAACGTTTGCGCAATCCTGACCCTCCGGGTTCGATTGTCCATAAATATTGCTCGGAAACGGCTCCC
Source organism: uncultured Leptospiraceae bacterium (assembly GCA_964530305.1). Classification (GTDB taxonomy): domain Bacteria; phylum Spirochaetota; class Leptospiria; order Leptospirales; family Leptonemataceae; genus CAZGYS01. The sequence continues at coordinate 687 of CAZGYS010000725.1, read as the reverse complement.
GTCGCGGACGCCGTTTTTTCATTGCTTCCGCCCGGCCACCGGTTGAATTAGCCCCGTGTTCCGTTCCCATGGCAAGAGAACCTCGGCGGCAAGAATACACATCGGAGCTGCTCTGATTGCGGCGTCCCTGATGGGTGCCTGCACGGCCGGTGGGCCGCCCTTTCGGGACGCTCCCGCCGGAGAGACGGCGAATGTTTCCGGCACGTATTATTTTTCACCGCCCCGAGCCCTCTATGGGCGGGACATGCTTGGAGAAGTGGTCTTTGAGCGGGACCGACGCCGTACGGACCGCGTCTATTTCGACCTGCGCATCCTGGGTCGGAACAATGTCGGTTCCATAAAAATGCGTTCTTATCGCGGACGGGTTCGGCGTCTGGGCGATTTCATCGAACTGAGAAGCAAGCGCTGCTACATCTTCGGCAAGCGCGACCTGGAGGATCGCCTTGCGCCCCTGGAGCGGTGGGACTGCGATCATCTGTTTTTTCGTTTCCAATCGCCGGACGGCTTCGCCAGTCGGAGCGTCTTGAAGGGCGCGACCTCCGAACGAACTCGCCACTCCCAATGGCTCGGAAAATTCGACCTTTCGCCCTTGCCCCGTCCCGGAGCGCTGACGGAGAAGACTTATTTCGCCGGACAATTTTTCCGCGCCCCCCTCAAGGCAAATCGCCACCTCATGTGGGGCAGTCG
>CAZGYS010000724.1:0-3384 GCA_964530305.1 uncultured Leptospiraceae bacterium | reverse complement strand
CACGCAATAGAGCAAGCCCCCCGCGGCCGCGACGACGAACGCGCGCCGCGTCTATCTCAGCGCGGCGTGGCCCAGGGCGACGCCTTTGTCAGCCCGGTCGACGTCGGGCAAGACAACAGGGCTCTGGAGCGTGCCGTCAATGGTCCGCCATTCGCCGCCGACTTTGGCGCGACGCTCCACGCGCCACTCACCGTCCTCGCGCTCGACTTTGATACTCAACTTGTTCTTGCGTCCGTTCAGCGGGACTCCGTGCGCGCGCATGATGCCGAACACGAACCCAAACACGGCGACGATTGCAACCGCCGCGGCGGCCGGCCAGATCAAGCCTTCGCGAATGGAAAGCCAGATGCCGCCGCCAAGGGCTCCCGCAAGGGCAACCACGGCCCAGAACGCGCCGATGCGCAGCTCAATTCCCGAGCGGCGCTGGGCTTCGGCTTCATCGATCTCCTGGAGGACTTCCGCCCGTTCCGCCTCCGGTAACTGGTCGGCTTCGGTTCGCATGCGATCGAATTCAGCGCGAATTGAGAAGTGATAGTAGAGAATGATCCAGCCGGTGACGGCCAGAGGCGGCAACAGCAGGCCGACCGTTGAAAATAGGATGCCGACGGGCAGAAACTTGTTCCGTCCCTTGAAATGATGCTTCTTACGGAATCTCATTTTCTTCGAGGAACTAAAAGGCCTCCGCGCACTCCCTGCCGGCCAATCACAAGACACGAAAGCCGAAAGCGAGTCGTGTCGGCCAACCGCAAGGCACGAAAGCCGAAGGCGAGTCGTGTCGGCCAACCGCAAGGCACGAAAGCCGAAGGCGAGTCGTGTCGGCCAACCGCAAGGCACGAAAGCCGAAGGCGAGTCGTGCCGGCCAACCGCAAGGCACGAAAGCCGAAGGCGAGTCGTGCCGGCCAAAGAACGGAGCGCGAGTGGCAGCGCACCTAGCTGCCAAAGCGCGGAGCGCGAGTGGCAGCGCACCTAGTTGCCAAAGGACGTAGTCCGAGTGGCAACGCTAAAAAGAAAGTGCTCGGAGGGGGACTTGAACCCCCACAGCTTGCGCCACATGTCCCTCAAACATGCGTGTCTACCAATTCCACCATCCGAGCAGGGATGAGAACGTCTGATTAGACGCGGAAAATGCTATTTGTCCCGGGGAGCCCTGTGGGTCCAGTCGTTTTCATGCCCTGGGACGGGCTTCCCAGGCTGCGGTTCCGGCAGCCCCGGAGCCGAATTTTCCTCCCGGCTCCGGGAATTCCCCCCGGATCATTCACGATAATAATCATGGCGATTCGAACCATCGTAATGCCCGGCCTCCATGCAGCACCGCTTAAAACCGGAGTCCGGAGCCACAGGGACAGGGGTCATTGCGTCCCAGCTTTTCGACCAGGTCCTTTTCCCCCAGCGGGTGCGATATGACGCGATAGCCACGCTTGACCCGCGTCTCGGACGGATATCCACGACGACGCTTACTCATGGTCCGCGTTTGTTCGCCGGCTTCCGCGGCGATGTCCTCAAAAGGTGGCGGCCAGGCGCTCCTCTTGCGTCGCTTCGATTTCCTGCATTCTTTCGTTCTGCTTCTTCTTCATCGTTCCGACCTCCCCTCCCAAACCTCTCCAATCCTATTCGTACGATCCCACCCTGTTCGGGCGGGGCAAACTTATTCGGGTCACACGCTCCATCCCGGCTTCGGGTGGGTTTCAATATTGGTGGCGAAGGAGGCGGGCGGCGCGCCGGGTCTTGAGGAATGGCTTGTATCGTTTGAGAGAGACGGACTATATCACAAAAAAAGGAAACAAGCAAGCAAAAAACCACCATGCAATAACACGACAACGCCCACTTATAGAGCACGCGAAAAAAGATTCAGGCGATATCGTTTTTCGCGCAAATCGCCGGGACCAGTGCTGTTATATAAGGGTATGGCGATTCGCGGCCGACTCTTAACTTATGCCGGCCAGGCGCTCGCTGCATGCGCGATTTTCGTCGGCGGCGCGTCGGCCTGTTCGCTTTTTCAGCCGCCGCCTCCGCCCGCCGTTTACCAGGAACCGCCCGCGAAAGATTATCGCAAGCCCTGGAAAACTACCCCGGAGAAGAAGCGCGTCATGGTGACCATCGCCACGCGCCTGCTGCAAGACAAACAAAACCCCGTTAAAGACGCGTGCATCAGCAAGGTCCTGGCGCGCCTACACAACCCCGGTCACGCGAAATCGACGCCCGAACATCGGGACCCGAAGTGCGAACAGGTTATGAAGAAATGCGGCGCCTGCCATTTGCCGCGCGTGAATACATGCAATTATCGCGTAACCTGGAACGACGGCAAGAAACGGCGCATGGATTACATGGTCATGGAAAAACGAGAGCGCAATGCATTACGCATGATGCGCGTATACAGCCAGGTTCTACTGCATGTAAAGCTCGACAAACAGGGCGTGGGGACCTGGAAGCTCCTCTCGGGCGAGCAAATTCACGGCAAACTGCTCGGTAAAGACGGGCAACATATCAAGTTCCGGACCGCCTCCGGAATACGGCGTATTCATATCAGCCAACTGACAAGGTGGTACCGAGACAAGCCCTATGATTTCTTTATGCGCAAAGACGAGATGATCCAGGGTATCCCGCACGTCATCCCCATTGCCAAAATAGAAAGAATAGAATGGCTCAATGGAGGCGACCCTCTGGAAACCTGGTGGGACTTCAAGAGCCTGTCACCCCGGGGAGAGAAGGCCCGCCGTATGTTCGACATCGCCGCGCGGCATCGCGTGGGCTGTACCAATTGCCACGTCGGCCACGGCGATTTTCAACTGACCCATGAGGGCCGCGTCTTTCAAGAAAGCGGTCGAGTGATTCGCCGCGTGCCCCTGGATGATTTTTTGCGGGGCAAGTGAAAGAAAACCACTTGCCCGTCCGCGCCGGCTCCAGCATCCCTTCTCCAATGCAAGACCGTGACATCGCCCCCTTCACACAACGTGGACCGAATCTTATGGTTTCCGTCTCGGGGGTGCGGGGCCGTATCCCGGAAGGCCTGGACCCGGAAAACATCGTCGAGTTTCTTCGAGCCTTCTGCGCCATCACCGGCAAGAAAATCGTCATCGGCAATGACGCCCGACCCACCGGCCCCATCCTCCGTCACCTGGCGCGGGGCGTGATGCTCGCCGCGGGCAAGGAGATTCTGGACATCGGTCTGGCGCCCACGCCCACGGTAAAGGCCGCCGTGCGCATGCATCGCGCTCACGCCGGCATCATGTTCTCCGCCAGCCATAACCCGCCGGAGTGGAACGCCTTCAAGTTCATGGGCAAGGAAGGCTATTTCTTCGGTCAGGATTCCATGGACGCCCTGCTGGACGCCATGCGCAAGGATGCCTACACGGCCGTGCCTTACAAGAAGATGGGCACCTATCG
>CAZGYS010000723.1:0-3387 GCA_964530305.1 uncultured Leptospiraceae bacterium | reverse complement strand
GGGCGAATGCCGGCGCGCGCGGCGGGTCCGCCGTCCACGGGCGCTATGACATAGTGGACGCCCCCGCGCATGGTAACTTCCACGCCGATGCCGACTTTCTTACCGGACTCCGCGTTATTGAACTGGCGATGCTCGGTCTTGTCCAGAAAACGCGTATAGGGATCACCCGTAGCAGCCAGCATGCCGCGAATAGCCCCGATGAGCAGCGCGCGCTCGTCCTTCTCTTCCACGTACATGGTTCGCAGGCGATGAAAGACATTCTGCAGAATTTGCTGATAGGTATGATACGCCTCTACGTCCGCGCGCACGGGCGTGGAGAAACTAATAACGTTAACGAGCAGCGACGCTCCGAGCAGAACGGCCCAAACGAATCTTTCGCGCTTCATTATTGCTTACTCCCGGAACCCGCGGCGGGCTTCCCGCCCTTTGTGGTTTTACCCTTGAGAGTCTTGACGAAAGCCGGGTCCTTCTTTTCAAGAATGGTAATCACCTTCTTGCAGCTCACGCGCATATCGCGACAGCTCAATTGAAAGAGCTCTTTATCGGACAGTCCTCGGAGCTTATCGCGAAAGGGCGCCACGAAGCGCGCGGCGATGAATCGGTCCCGTACGGCCAGGGCGTCGTTATCCGTGGCGCTGCTGGAGCAACCGAACATAAGTATGGGCAAAAGCAGCACGGCCAGGAATACGATGCTCCGGTGAGGCGATTTTCTAGTTTCAGAATTCATAATTACATCTCAGGAAATATTTATCAGCGAATTATTTCTTAATTAGTGGTCAGCGAGATCGACCGGCTCCACCGGAAGGAGGCGCTTGCGCGGCGGGAGTCAAATCCGTCACGTGTTCCACCAGGCGAATGTCGGCGTCCATGGGTTGGATTTCCTTGCGATTCGCCTCGGGAACAAAGAAAGTCTTGAAGCCCAGATTCGTCAGTTCTTTTATTCGGGCCATGACGCGTCCCACGGGCCGCACTTCCCCGGACAAACCCACTTCCCCCAGAAATGCCGTGCCCGCGGGCGCCGGCTCTTCGCGATACGAGGACAAAATCGCCCCGCAGAGGGCCAGATCCAGGGCCGGCTCATTGGCTGTAAGCCCCCCGGCCAGGTTGGCGAAGATATCATATTCGGCCAGGTTGATTTTCAGATACTTTTCCATCACCGCCGACATCAAAATCAAACGGCGGCTGTCCAGGCCCTCGGCCATGCGTCGCGTCTGTCCATAGGGCGTGCGGCTCACCAGGGCCTGCACTTCCACGCCGATGGCGCGACTGCCTTCCAGCATCACCGAATAAACTCGTCCCGGTCCCACCGCGGCGCCGGGCGATTCGACGATTTCCAGCGAACCGGGTTCGCGCAGGCCGCCGGCATGCATCTCGAAAATCGCCACTTCCCCCACGGGCCCGAAGCGATTCTTGACGGCGCGCAGCAAACGATAATGACCCAGGCGATCGCTTTCGAAATAGAGCACCACGTCCACCATGTGCTCCATCATCTTCGGCCCGGCGATGCCCCCGTCCCGGGTAATGTGGCCCGTGACGAGAATGGGTACGCGGGATTCCTTGCAGGTTTCCATGAGGGCCAGGGCCGCTTCCTTGAGACCCGCGGGCGAACCGGGCGCCGAACCCCCGGAGCGATGCACGGTCTGAATGGAGTCGATCACGGCCAGGGCCGGCTTTTCGCGGGCTACACGATAGCACACGGCGTCCAGATCGGTTTCGCGCGAAATGTACAGGTCCTTTGATTCCACGCCCATGCGTTTGGAACGCATCTTGACCTGCGAAGCGGACTCTTCGCCCGAGAAGTAATAGATCGTGCCCGGAAACAGGCGCGCGATTTCCAGTATGAGCGTCGACTTGCCCACGCCCGGTTCGCCGCCCAGCAGAATGAAGGAACCGGGAACCAGGCCGCCGCCCAGTACCATGTCGAACTCGGCGATGCCCGTCTTCCCCCGCGAAGCCTCGTCCAGGGGAATGTCGCTGAGCGCCGGAAGAGTATCGAGCTTGAAAGGCGCGCCGCCGGCGCCCGAGCCGCGCGAAGCTCCCTTGCCTCCCGCGGGCGCCGAGGGGGGCGTAAATTCCTTAAGTGAATTCCAGGCGCCGCAGGATTCGCACTTGCCCGACCAGCGCGGAAACTCATCGCCGCACTCTTCGCATAGAAAAACGGTAGTGTTTTTTTTCCTGGCCACCCTGCTCCCTCAAACCCACACGCAGCGCGCTCAACCCGGCTGCCCGACGGGTTGCGACGGGGGCGGCGCGCCCATGGGCTGGGCGGGGCGATTGTCGAAGCGCGAAATCTCCGGGCGAAAGGCCAGCATGAACGAACCCACGGGACCGTTCCGGTGTTTGGCCAGAATCACCTCGGCCAGACCGCGCATCTCCATGGCCTCGGGAGTGCTTTCGTCCTCGAATTGTTCCCGGTGAATGAACATTACGATATCCGCGTCCTGCTCGATGGCGCCTGATTCGCGCAGGTCCGAAAGCTGCGGGCGCGAATCGCCTCGGCGTTGTTCCACCGAACGGTTCATCTGAGACAGCGCGATGATGGGCGCGTTGATTTGCTTGGATAATTGCTTCAGGCTCCGCGAAATAGTAGCGACCTCATGCTGGCGACCGTGCTTGCGCGCCTCGGGATCACTCAAGAGCTGCAGGTAGTCCACGATGACCAGGCCGATACTCTGGCCTTTTTGATCCAGCTCCACGGCCAGCTTTCGCGTACGGGCCATACAGTCCCAGATGTCCAGCGCGCCGGAGTCGTCCAGGTGCAGGGGCGATTGGAAGATGTCCTCAATGGCCTTGAGGATGTCCTGCACGCGACCCTGGGGAATATTACCACGCTTGAGATCCGCGGAATCGAACTGGGCGGTGGCGCAGACCAATCGCGTCAGCAGCTCGAACTTACTCATCTCCAGCGAATAGACGATGACGTTCTCATTGTTCTTCAGGGCCACGTTCGCGGCGATGTTCATGGCGAAGGTCGTCTTCCCCATACCGGGCCGCGCCGCCAGAATGATGAGCTCCCCGCCTTTGAGCCCGGCCGTGAGATTATCGAATTCATCGAAGTTGGTGATGAGACCGGTGATGCGCCCCCGCGATTTCATGAGCTTCTCGATGTGCTCGATGAAATCGCCCTTGATGTCTCGGACGTTTACCAGGCCTTCCACGCCCGTTCGATTCGTAATGCCGAGAATGCGGTCCTCGATCTTCTTTAAGAAGACGTTTTCGTCCTCGACCGGTTGTCCGGCTTCTTGCTGGATTTCCCGGGCGGCGTCCACCAGGTCTCGCCGCAGGGCGATGGTCTTCAGGCGACGCGCATGGACCGGAGCATTGTTGGGCGCCAGAACGTCCTGGGCCAGACGCAAAATATAAGCGTCCCCGCCCGCTTTCTCGAGC
>CAZGYS010000722.1:0-3388 GCA_964530305.1 uncultured Leptospiraceae bacterium | reverse complement strand
CAGCTTATTTCCCTGCCTTTAAAAAGCTCCCGCCCGTCCCCGGGGCGGACCTTCCATAATGATCGGTTCCGGGCGGGGCCGGGCTTGAGCCGGGCCGGCCAATATTCGGGTGGCCGACCCGACATAATCAAACTGAATATAATACAGAAAGCGGGAAAGCATAAGCAGGCCGCTGTACGTGAAAAAATTATTGCGATGCCGCGACGGCTTCCATAACCTAATGCGTTCCCGGGTGACGGAATACCACGGAAATCATGTCCAGCTTCTTCTATCAGGAAAGTCAAAAACGGAAAGGTTACAAAGGCCGTCGGTCAGGTGTTCCTTCCCGGCGCGCGTGGGCGGCTCGGCTCGCCGCGGCCATGTGCGTTGCTTCCCTTTTGGGGTCGTCTTGCTCGGGGGTCTATCTGGGCGTGGATGGTCCCGACGTGATCGGTCGCGAGGCGGCCGTGTCCAAAATTAATGATGCTCGCCTGGCCAAAATCGCCGTGTGCGGGGTTACCGAAGCCAATGCCGGCTTTCTATATACTCAATATTCGGCCAACCCCCGTCGCATCCTGGACGGGGCCTATTACACGACGAAGGACATCGATTCCTGTGTCCGGACGATTTTACTGGGGAGTTGTCAGGGAGCCGTTTTGCCTTGTGGACTGTCTCCCAAGGACATCACCGAAGGCAGTCTTTTACAGGGCGGCATCTAGTCTGATGCATATAGCTTATGGTTTATAACCTATGACTCATAAGTTATGATTTATAAGTTAAAACTTGTAAGTCGCGCGAAGCCGAAACGTCCGGCCTTCCAGGGACGGTGCCCCCTCCGTTAAATCGCGTCCGCCGGCATTGGCGTTCATGGGCCAGGGGTTCTCCCGGTTCGTCAGGTTCTTGGCCACCAGGCTCAACTCAAAATTCTCAAGGGCGCGCCAGCTTACACCCGCGTTCAGGACGGGACTGCCTTCGACGCGATTGCCGTTGGGCGAATACCAGTTGGGATAGTACAATACGTTCAGGGAAAGCGCCCATGCCTTTGTCGGGTAGAACAGCAGATTCAGGCGACTGACGTTCTCGGGGTAGGCGCGAAAGTGTTTATTCTCCGAGTCCGAGGTAAGATACATGCCCCCGATTTGCTGACTGGACGCCGTGATGACCTGGACCATGGCGTGGCTGAAAGTAGCGGAGAGGCGCTTCGTCGTATAAGTTAAGGATGCCTCCACGCCCCCCTGTCGAATTTCGCCTTCATTGTTCTTGTAGAACCAGTAGCCGTTCCAATCCCCCGGTTCGTCATTGCCGATATTGGGCATGGTGAACTGGGCCGGGTCCGCGAAGATCACGCCCACGTCGATGATGTTCTTGATGCGATTGTAGAAGAGCACCGAGTCCACCGAAAAGTTCTTCAGGAACTTCCACTTGACGGCCAGCTCATGGCTTTTCATTTTTTCGGGCCGCGTTTCGGGGATATTGCGCGTCGTTTCGCCGTTGGCGTCGGGAATGTTGGCCAGTTCGATGCGACTGAAATTGTCCGTGCGCAAATGACCGTCTTTCTGGAAGCCGCCCGAGTAGGCCACGCCGGGTGAACCGCGAAAACCCTCCTGGTAGGATAAGCGCAGCAGCAAATCAGAATTAAAACGATAGAGCATGCCCAGACGCGGCGAAAGGTTCGTGCCCCAGAAGCGTTGTTTGTCGAAGCGAAAAGCCGCGAAGAGACTGGTTTTATCGCTCAGGCGATAGTAATCTTCCAGGAAGAGGGCGGCCACGTCGATGGTATTCGTAAAAACGTAGCGATGGGTGCGATTCACGTCCCCCAGCAGGGTGTCGTTGGCCTGGTTTACGATGCAGTTGTTGTTATTGCCGTTGGGCAGGCCCATGTCGTATTTCCGGAATTCCGCCCCCGCGGCCAGGCGATTCTTGCGCGAAGTCTCCAGGTTCAACAGAAACTGACCGCCGTAGCGCTGTTCCCGTACGCCGCCCATGGTAAAACCCGTGTGGGAAAATAAAGCGATATCGTCCTCGGTAAAGAACAGCTTCGTCGTCAGCATGGTATTCTTGTTCCAGGCATGGCGATACGTGCCGCCGATCATCTTGACGGTGTTGCGAATCTCATTGCGGTCTCGATAAAAGTTGTACAAATCCCGCTGCTGATCCGCGTAGAGCAGATCCAGTTCCAGACCCTTGTAGATGATGTTGCCGAATACCGAAGTATTATCGCTACGTCCCAGGCGATTGCCCGACGTATAAACCGTCCGTCTTTGCACGAGACTCAAGCCCCCCGCCTGGTTCAAGAGGGCGTTGCCGCTCGGGTCTCGGACCGGTTGCTCAAAGGCGGAACTGATATTGGCCGTGGGTTTGATCCGGTAGTCGTAAGGGCGAGCTACGCGGAGGTCGTCCACGCCTTCATAGCCCTTGTCGAAGGCGTAGGCCTGATTGCGAAGTTCCTGCCCCGGGTAATAGGAGCGCGCCATGAAGAAGTAGGTTTTCAGTTCGGGCACTTCCTTGCCCGCTCGGCCGGATTGAACCGAAAGATACCCGTAGCCGTCCTTGCCGGCTCCGGCGGATACGCTCGTCCCCTGGAAAGTCGTGCCCTTACCCGTGACGATGTTGATCACGCCCAGCAGGGCTCCCTGGCCCAGCGTGGTGGAGCCGGGCCCGCGAATTACCTCGATGCGTTCGATGTGCTGAAGAACGCTGCTCTGAAGTAGTCCGTCCGGGGGGCCCCAGAACCATTCCGTGTTCATGTTTTGTCCGTTCAGAAGCAAGAGGACCTTGGCGTTATTGTCCGGCGCCAGCCCGCGAAACGCGGCGATGACGTCGTCTTGATCCTCCACCATGAAAAAGCCGGGCACGAAGAGGGTCAGGACCTCGTTCAGGGTCCGCGCACCGCTCAAGCGAATTCGCCGGCGATTGATGACGGAAACGGAGACCGGTTGATCGTCGGCGCCCCGCGCGACGTTGGAGGCGACGGAGACGCGGTCCGAGCGTTGCGCCAGGATCTTGAAGACTTCCCGAGACGCGGCTGCCCGGTCGACTTTGCGAATGGGGAACTTGCGATCGCGAAGCACCGAACCTTTAATGTAACGTTCGATATTGGAGCGCCTTTCCCGGAGGCGCGGGTTGGCCCGGAGGCGAATCAAAATCCGTCCGGCGAACTTGCGCAGGCGATCTCGGCGATTCGTGCGAAACTCGGCCGGGTCCAGTTCCACGCCCTCGACGGTGCGTACGTCGTAAGCGGCGTTGTAGGCGTCGACCAGATAACCGGTTTTGACGTCGTAGATCTGGGCGTAGAGAGCCGGTGCTCGCTCACCGCCCGCGGATTTATAATAACCATGGATGAGAACCTTGCCGCCTCGCGCTCGGACGATGCGAAGTTGTTCGGCCAGGGGGGCGCGTGGAACCCGAC
>CAZGYS010000721.1:0-3391 GCA_964530305.1 uncultured Leptospiraceae bacterium | reverse complement strand
CATGCGGGCCGTCGCCCGCAACCTGGGTATCGGGGACGCGAAAGTAATGGAGACAATTCAGCGCACGGGCAATATTACGGCGGGCACGATTCCTTTTTCCCTGGACACGGCCGTGCGGGAAAGTCGCGTGAGCCCCGGCGCGAAAGTCCTGATGCTTGCGGCCGGCGCCGGTTACGCCGGAGGGGCGGCGCTCTATGAGGCCCATGGATGACGAACGCTGAATCGGCGGCGGACTCGGAAAACTATCTACGGGGGCGACGGGCGTTCGTCGCGGGCGCGTCCCGGGGCATCGGCCTGGCGAGTGCCCGGGCCCTGGCGCGCATGGGTGCCTCGGTATTTTTGGCCGCTCGGAACACTGAGAGCCTGCAACAAGCGCGCGAAAGTTTGGCGGGCGAAGGGCATGGACTTCTCGCCGCGGACTTGAGTTCGCCGGCGGGATGTCGGGCGCTTGAGAGCGCGCTGGACGAGTGGGGCCCGCCTCATATCGTCGTGGCGAACCTGTATGCCCGGCGACCGGCCGCGTCCGTGCATCGCCTTGGCGGCGAAGAGCTGGCCGCAAGCATTCGTGAAAATCTGGACTACCTCACGCACATCCTGCCGGCCGCGCTGGTCGCGCAAAAAGAAGCCGGCTTCGGTCGCTGGATTGCCGTAAGTTCGGCCGTGAATCGCCGGGGCGGTCCGGGGCAGGGTTTGTACAGCGCCCAGAAGAGCGCGTTGGAAGCCTTGATGCGAACCATCGCCGTGGAAAACGGTCGTCACGGTATTACCGCCAACACGGTTTCGCCGGGTTTCATGGAGACGCCCGGTACCCGGGAGGGCTATGACGAAGAACGTCGGGCGGCGCTCGCGGAAATGAATTTACTCAAGCGAGCCGGGCGGCCGGAAGAAGCGGCCCATGCCGTGGCTTTTCTGGCTTCGCCCTTGAGCGGTTTTATAACGGGAGTGAATTTGCCGGTGTGCGGGGGACACGATCTGGGTTGGCCCCTGGTCGACCTGGCTCGGAGCAAACAGGAGCAATAATTCATGTTCGAATCCATTGGAGAACTCTTGCGATATCGCGCGCGCATGAATCCGAAGCGCATCGCCCTGATCTTTCAGGAGCAGGAAACAACCTACCTTGAACTTTTTGAACGCGCCCTGGGCGCGGCCAAGCTGTTAAAGGAGCACGGCTTGCAAAAAGGCGAACGTTTCGGCGTTCTGGATTTTAACGGGCCCGGGGTCGTGGACCTGGTGCATGGAGCCGCTCTGCTCGGGTGCGTGCCGGTCTTGTTGAACTGGCGCCTCTCCCGGGATGAAATTGAATTTATTCTCCGGGACGCCGGTTGTCGGTGCTTGTTTCGTGGTGGTGAATTCGCGGCCATGGAGCCCGCGGGTGTTCGCATAATCGAGGTCGAAAGTACGACGCGAAGCCCCGGGCTTGCCCCGGGTGATGTCGGTACGCCCGCGGTCCCGGCCCGTGACGAGGACCTGATGCAATTGTATACTTCGGGGACCACCGGCCGACCCAGGGGTGTTCGCACGACCCACGCCAATATGCTGGCCCTGCTTGAACAACTGCTGCTGGAAGTGCCGGGCATCAACGGCGAGACCCGCAATCTGGTGTGCGCGCCTTTCTTTCATATCGCCGGGATCGGCTACTGGTTGTTCGGGCTCATGGCCGGCGTGACGAACATACTATTGAATCGCTTCGAACCCGCGGCGACGGCCATGGTGATGGAAAATCGCCGCGTGAGCCATGCCCTGCTGGTGCCCGCCATGCAGCAGGCGGTGCTGGATTATCTGGATACGCAAAGTCAACCTGAAGCCTCCGGTCGTTTCGCGTCCTTGCGACATATTCTGTACGGCGCCTCTCCCATTTCCGAAAGTCTGCTGAAACGCTCGGCCCGGATTTTTCAGTGCGATTATACCCAGGCCTATGGTCTGACCGAAACCACGGGCGTCGTTTCGCTCTTGACCGCGGACGATCATCGTGCCGTGCTTGCGGCGCGGGACGGAGATGCCCGCGGCCTGGTGCAATCGGCGGGACGTCCGGCGCCCGGAATGGAAATTCGCATCGCCCGCGAAGACGGCACGTTCGCGGATGTCGGCGAATCAGGAGAGGTGGAGGTGCAAGGCCCCGTGGTGATGCCGGCCTACTGGAATCGGGAAAGGGAAAACGCCGAAACTTTTCGAGGCGATTGGTTGCGCACCGGGGACGTGGGTTACCTGGACGAGGATGGATATCTCTATTTACGGGATCGGAAAAAGGACCTGATTATTTCAGGCGGCGAAAAGGTGTATCCCATCGAAGTGGAGCGCGTCTTGATGAGCCATGCCCGCGTGCGGGACGCGGCCGTGGTAGGCGTACCCGACGAGAAATTCGGCGAATCGGTGTGTGCTTTCATCGTGGGCGATTTTCAAGTTTCCAATGAAGGGTCCGGAGATGCGAACGATGAGGCGAAAGCGGCGCTCACGCGGGAACTACGGGAATGGATTGGGCCCCTGGTGCCCGCTTATCGAGTACCCCGGGTATGGCGCTTCGTAACCGAGCTGCCCCGCAATCCGTCCGGCAAGGTTCTTCGACGCGAATTACGCGCGCCCTTCTGGGAAAATCGGGATAGAGTCATCGCCTGAAGCATGGGCGGGACGCGGAAGCTTACTTCAAATTTATTGGGACTTGCGACGAGCGTAGCACACCATGGAAGAGGTGAGAGCGAAATCGCCGAAGGCTATCCGACTTTTGAAATGATAGGCGGCGATACGCAGCCAGCGTAGATAGTCCCCGACCGTTTTGAAGTCGTAGCGGGATTTAAGCAGTTTGGGCAGTACGCCGAAGTCCGTCCCGCGATAAAAACGAACACGATCGAATCCGTTCGCTTCCAGGAACATGCGCAATGTTCGAGTCGAGTAGTAATACAAATGACCGGGTAGGTAGTAATGGTAGTCGCGTCCGGCGACTTTCGCCTGGCGGCCCAGATAGTTGGCGGTCTGAATTACGACCAGACCGTCCGGACGCACGATGTCCTTCAAGGCGGCGAAAACCCTTTCAGGATTTGCCAGGTGCTCGATGACCTCGATCATGGTGAGCACGTCCACGCTTGCCGGCTCCATGACGCCCGGCTCCAGTTGCCCGTGTTTCAAGTTAAGGCCCCGATTCCGACCCTGTTCCACGGCATAGGCGGACACATCCAGTCCCCGCGCGCGATAACCCGCGCGCTCGGCCGCCCCCACGAAGCCGCCGAAAGCGCAACCCACGTCCAGAAAATCGCCCGGCGGGGGGCGATGGCGGGCGATGGTTCGCAGGCGTGCCCGCCAAACGTGATCGTCGAAGGCTTCGCGTTCGCGTTCGTCGCGATAGGAATACTCGGCGCGACCGGTGTAGTAATCCTCGTCGTGTAGGGAAAGAGTGTAA
>CAZGYS010000720.1:0-3404 GCA_964530305.1 uncultured Leptospiraceae bacterium | reverse complement strand
TAATCGCCGTCCTGTTGTTCCTTCAAGGCCTGCACGTCGTTCAGGGTTTGCTGCAATTGTTCCGTGCGCTGCTTAACCTTAATTTCCAGGCCCGCGTTAAGATCCTCAACCTGCTGATGCACGCGCACGAAGCGATTGGCCAGCACTCCGGCAATGCCCAGCACGAAGAGCACGAATGTATACCGCGCCAGGTGGGGCGTGGTCACGATTTGTCGGGCCGCGAAGATATCATGAATGGCCGCCAGCATCAGGGCCACCACGCCCGCGGTGAGAAAATACGCGTCCACGTTGCGTCGCCAGGCTTCGCGGACCACGTAGAAGATCATGTAGAGCATGGCCGGCAGGGCCGTCAATTGCCAGATGGTCAGGCACCAGCTCATGATGGCGAAGTTGCCCACCAGGGTTGCCAACGCTAAAATGTTCCAGCCCACCAGGGTAATTTTGCCCATGATGTCGTACTTGCGATTGAAGTACTGAGACATGAAAAACTGAAGCGCGGGGCCGATGTTGAACAGAGCGATGTATTCGATCTTCTGCCGCGTAAGAATCAGTGAACCGTAGACCAGGTCCCGGGAGCCGGTGCGATGGAACCAGTACAATGATACGAGCACCGCGAACAGTCCGAACCAGAAGTTATAGGTGTCCTTACGACGACGGGACCAGAGCACCAGATGATACAGCCCCACCATCAAATACACGGAGATGAGAACCAGCGTCACGATCTCGGCTTGATAGAAACGCGTAAAAATGCTTTTTGCCGGGCCCATGAGCAGGGACGAATTGCTCAGGTCATTGTCGAATTGACCGGGCCCGTAGGTGGCGATGGTAATTCGATACTTCCCGTCCTCGGCCGAGATATGGGGCAAGTCCCGGATGAGCATGCGATAGTAGCCGCTCTCGTAGGGCTCCACCGTCCCCCGTGAGCCCACCAGGCGTTCGTTTATGTAGATCTGAACGACATCGCCGATCCAACCCGAATCAAGGGCCAGGGCTTCACCGGCGCGAATGCGCTCGACCAGTTTCGGCGGCAACTCACGCGTAATGGTTACCCAACCCTTGTGGCCCTTGAGTTCCTCGATGCCCGTACTCAGGTTCAGGGGCATTTTGAACGCTTTCCATTGCTCGGCTTCCGCGCCCTTCACCGCGGCGGGGGCCAGGAATTGCTTCTGGAACCCCTTGCGCCAGCGCCAATCGCCGTGCAGGGAAGTCAGCTCCTCCCCCGGGGCACAGGCGATCAAGAGCGCCGGTAGGATACCGGAAATAAGGAAACGATGATACTGGTTAAAATACTTACTGAAACCGCGAATCGCCTGAGTCATGAAAGAGATTAAAGATCAAGGCCTCCGTAAGATCAATTAAAATCGCATCGCCGCGGCGATTTACGAACCATTGGCGCGTTTCAAAAAGGGATGACGAGGCGCGCCGGGCCCGGGACTGTTGTTTATGCGAGTTTTATCCGGCATCCAACCGAGCGGTAAACTACACCTGGGCAATTACTTCAGCATGATGAAGCGTATGATTGAGTACCAGGAGAAAAGCGAGCTCTACTGCTTCATCGCCTCCTACCACGCCATGACCACGGTCAGCGACAAGGACAAGCTGAACGCGGGCATCATGGACGCGGCCACGGACTTCCTGGCGCTGGGCATCGACCCGGAAAAATGCGTGTTCTGGGTTCAAAGCGACGTGCCCGAAGTTACGGAACTGACCTGGCTGTTGTCCATGTCCCTCACGGTTTCCCAGCTGGAGCTGGCCCACTCCTACAAGGATAAACTTCAGCAAGGCATAGTCGCCTCCGCCGGCCTGATGTACTATCCCGTGCTCATGGCGGCGGACATTCTGCTCTTCGGTTCCAACAAGGTGCCGGTGGGCAAGGACCAGAAGCAGCACCTGGAAATTACACGCGAAATCTGTCGCCGTTTCAATTCAACCTACGGCGAGACCTTCGTCATGCCCGAGCCGGATATCCTTTCGGACGTGGCCCTGGTACCCGGCGTGGACGGCCGCAAGATGAGTAAGTCCTACGATAACGCCATTTACTTTTTCGCCGAGGAAAAGCCCCTGCGTAAGCGCGTCATGTCCATCAAGACGGATTCGACGCCCGTGGAGGAACCCAAGGATCCCGAGGGCGCGGTACTCTTCGATATTTTTTCCCTGTTCCTGAACGAAGAGGAAAAGAAGGCCCTGGCCGAACGCTTTCGCACGCCGGGAGAAGGTTACGGTCACATCAAACAATCGCTGTATGATGTGACCGTAACCTTCACATCAAACAATCGCTGTATGAAAAAATCATGGAGCACTTCGGGCCCTATCGCGAGAAGCGCAACGACCTGGCCAATCGCCCCGACGATGTGCGCGACATGCTCCAGACCGGCGCCCGCAAAGCCCGTGAGACGGCTCGCCCGATCCTGGATAAAGCGAGAGCGAACGTCGGTCTCTGAACCACGGAAGTTTAAGAAGCCACGGAAAGCACGGAAGGGTTTTCAGGGGCGGTGTGCGTTGGATTGCTTTTTGATGTGGACCGCTTAATTCGCGTGGTTGGGTCTTTACCACGAAGTCCACGAAGAAGTTTTCAGGAGATGCCGGTGATTCGCGTCCTAACGTAACACCCCGAACCATGTCCCCTTAAACCCTTCACCATTAGACCCTTAGACCATTAGACCTTCAGTGCCTTCCGTGGCCTTATATTCCATCTTCACGGAACATACCCGGGCTGAAAAACACCCTTATACACATTCTCGCAAAGAGTCGGGCTGTTTTCGGCCGTATACAAAGGCGGATAGAACACGGCCTGGCCGCGATGAAAGACACAGGTTCCCACGGCCGGCAGTTCGTCGTTCAGGGCGGGACATTGCTCCAGTTTCAGCTCACCGTCCGAGCGTTCACAGAATTGCGCGGCTTGCCCGAAGGCCGGTAAATTAATGCACAAGCTTACGGAAGCCAGATTGCAACTTCCCTGGTAGTCAAGGGACCTGGCCGGTTTGAAATCTCCCTCGGTCTGATTGATGCAATTTTCTTCCCCGACGCACTCGTTTACGGAGGAAGGTTTGGTCAAACCGATGGAGCGGGCCCAGGCCACGACGGCCCAGAACCCCAGGTCGGCGTCCTGTTCGGCGGGCTTGCACTGCAAAACACCGACCAGGATCAGCACGCTGATGAGCGATGCGCGGAAAGATACACGAATAATAGAAGCGAGATGGGAACTATAAGAGGGCACGTTCTGTTCTCCGAAAAATGGTCCACCTAATAGATAAGCAACCAGGACCGCGTCCGGCCATTTTAAATTGCCCCGGAAAAAACCGTAAGGAGCAGAACCAGGCGGGAACCGGACCGGCCCCCGCCGCCGCCGTCAATCAGAGTGCTTATAATCGATGTGACTTACGGTCTTCTTACGGATCTGTAGG
>CAZGYS010000719.1:0-3410 GCA_964530305.1 uncultured Leptospiraceae bacterium | reverse complement strand
GTTGCTTAACTTCATAAGTCTCGGCGACGAGTTCGAAAACCCAGTCGCTTTCGCTTACGGCTTTCTCAAGGTCGTCGTCATAGGACCCGGGGGTCAACAGAGCCTCAACGACTCCGGAACGAACGGAAGCGGCGGCGGCTTCCACGCCCTGCTTTGCTTTCTCAGCCGTACGGGCGAGCATGTGTACTTTCGCGCCCCCGAAGGCCGCGACGATGGCGGCCGAACCGGCGCCCATGGTGCCGTTTGCACCCAGAATTGTGACGGTTTTAATCTCTCTCATTGGCATGAAAATGTCTCCAATTTATAGTCGGATTTACGACGCGGGTGCAATCGACGCTGAATTACTCAACAAAGATTAAGGGTCCCGCCTTGCATGATAAAGAAACGAATGGAATCCGGACGATTGATTTTTAGGACTGCCATGATGGAAAGGGGCGCGGGGACGTCAAACAATCTCCGGACCCGATGCAGGGGGAAGGCAAAAGCCGAAATTTTTCTTCTACCACCGGGCGCTCCAATCAGGATGGCGATGAAGCCCAGCTTGTTTTGCTCCCATGACCATTCCGGAAGACATATTTCCCTTTTTTCAGCCCATCATTTCGGTTTCGGACGGGGCCATCTACGGCTATGAAAGCCTGGGGCGGCGAATTGATGAAAATGGGAAAGTAATCAGTCTGGGGCCCGTCTTTCATGACCCGGACATTTCCTCCCAGGAAAAGCTCGAGCTGGATCGTTTGATTCGCCGCATGGCGGTGGAGCGATTCGCGGCGACGCAGGAAGGCAAACTCTTCCTCAATATGAATCCGTTCTGGCTGGCCAGCACTCGCCCGGAAGAGGAACCCCGCACCGTATCCATCGTCCGCGAAGCCGGCATCGATCCCCGGCGCGTCGTGATCGAAATCACGGAAGAGCAATTCAACGCCCATCCCGAGGATCTCAACGCCATGTTGTCCTCCTACCGTTCCTTCGGCTTTCGCATCGCCGTGGACGATTTTACCTTCGAGAACTTTGATCGTCTCATTTATCTCAAGCCCGACATCGTAAAAATGGACATTCGCCTCTTGAAGAAGAGCGTGGAGAAAACCGAGTATCGTAAACTGATCCATTCCATTTCCAACTTCGCGCAGGAGATCGGCATTTCCGTGCTGTTCGAAGGCGTGGAAAACGAGGACGAACTGGAGAACGCCATTCAGGCCGGCGGCAGTCTCGTGCAGGGTTTTCTGTTTTCCCGCGCCGAGGACAAATTTCGCGATCGCCGTGAGTATGAATCTCACATTCGCCTGGTGCTGGGACGCGTCATCAACAAGATGCAGTTGAGTCGCGCCGCGGACATGGAGATCGAAAAGCGCATGAATCGCCTGCTGGACGAGCTGCTGGCGGAAAAACAGCCCGACGACTGCGAACTTGAGGAATGCGTCGTGCAACTGTTGCCCGGCCTGCCCGCGCGCTGTCGCAAGGCCTATCTATGCGATGAAAACGGAACTCAGCTCACGCCCAATTTCATGCGCGCCGACAATCAGGACTTTGAACGCGACGAGGACTATGTGGGTCGCAACTGGGGTTGGCGGCCCTACTTCATCGACAACCTGATTCGCATGCAGCATCTGAATCGCGGCGTCGTCTCCACCAAGTACGTGGACGTGATCACCAAGCAGGAAATAATTACGTTCTCCTATCCGCTCTTCGAGAATCGCTTTATTTTTCTGGATTTCGTTTTGTAGGCGCCTTCGCCCCGCTCACTTCAACCACGCCAGCGTCGAAAACATAGGAGCGCGAAGGATCGTACATGAATTCGCCGACGACGGCCAACCGCCCCCGGCCGGGATGCACGGCGCGCAGATGAATTTCTCGGTTCACCATGCCGGTATGCAGGCTGATGGTCTGATTGGTGGTGGTAAAGGAACTGTTTTCCGCGGGCTCCAGAACCGGCGGCAGCATAAGATGAAAGACCTCACTGTGGGAGCCGGCCGGATCAATGCGAACGCTTACGATGTCCCCGCGATGGACGTCACGCTTATCGATTGCGACGCGCGGTCGTTTGACGTCGTCCCGTTCACTGAGAGGAACGTCCCGCAACACCCAGCAATGAGGCGACGCCGTCTCAAGCACTTCCTCCACGAGCCCGCCTTTCTCCGGCGAAAACGATTCGCCGTCGGGCTTGCGATAACGAAAGGCCCGCGTGGGCAGGGCGTTTAACAGGCGATGCAGCGCGGTCGTCTCCTGCGTGGAGGGCGATCCCGTCTCCGGATATTCGAAACGACACTGTTTGAGGAGAAGCGGCAGGGCATTGTTCAACGGACGCCCGACGCATACCGCGCGAAACGTGTTGCGGGGAGACAGCAGGCCGATTCGCTCCAGAAAGCCGCGCAAGCCCGTACCCGGCACGGGCACGGCTTCCTTCTTTTTGCGAGCGAAGACTTGAATCGTGTTTTCGCCCGAGTGAATCAGACGCGCCGCAAGCCCGGCGCAATAAGCTCCCCGGGAACGCCAGCCGTCGAACTTATAGGTTAACTCTCCTCCGGCTTCGCGCAGGTGACAAGCGGGATCGGCCAGGAAAGCCCCGAAACCGTCCAGCTCGAGCAGACGCGAACCCGCGCCCCGGAGGACCTCACCCCGGCGGTTATCATTGGGCGGCGCGACGTTCAGGCCGTCCAGGATTTCAAACAGTACGGGCTCCAGGGGCGCAAGCATCTCACGGTGGGGCAAGAGCAGGGCCAGGTTCGCGCCGATGTAGCGCCCCACCTCGGGGGAGGCGTCACTTCCGTGAAACAGGCGAAAGGAGCCCCACTCG
The DNA here is from genome assembly GCA_964530305.1 of uncultured Leptospiraceae bacterium. GTDB lineage: Bacteria > Spirochaetota > Leptospiria > Leptospirales > Leptonemataceae > CAZGYS01. The sequence continues at coordinate 619 of CAZGYS010000719.1, read as the reverse complement.
TCTCGGTAGGAACGCAATGTGTGCACGCCGTCCCGATAGTGACGCACCAGGGGATCATCGCCTTCGCGTAAACCGCGGGCCACGATGGCCATGCCGATGCCCGCCAGACGCGCGGCGGTTTGCTCGGCGCACCCCCAGGGATAGCGGATCAAATGATGTTCAACGATGAAGTCGATGAGCTCTCGAGCGGACGCGAAGATTTGAATATCGCCCTGTTCCGGATCAAGCCGTGAACCGGCCGGTAGATACTCCAGGCGCTTGAACTTTCGCGGACGAGTTCGGCTCCGGAGTTCCATGGAGCCGGAAGAGTCCGCGCATTTCAATTCAATGCGCATGGACCGGCCGCCGTGAAGAGTCGCGTGAGCCACGCCCGCCGCCCCCACCTGGAAAGTCTCATTGCGGCCGTTTACGATTTCCAGCGTCCCGCCGCCGGGTCCGCGATGATAAACGGGAAGTTCCAGATGCTCGTCCGCTTCCAGGTAAGCCGGCGCCTCCGCCCAGACCATGGCTTCCCGGGCCGGATGGGAAACGACCCGCGCCACGGGTTCCAGCACGCCGCCCGCCATCTTGTAGACGTTTTGCAGCTCGTAAATGTAGATGCCTTTCCCGTTGCCGCTCG
>CAZGYS010000718.1:0-3428 GCA_964530305.1 uncultured Leptospiraceae bacterium | reverse complement strand
CAGAGCGTCCAGGCCCGGCGTAGCCGAGGCGACTCGACGTTTTCTTCTTTCATCCGCGGCGCGCCGGCGGGCCGCGGCTTGTTCGGACGCGGCCTTTTTCTCGGCAGCGGCCTTCGCGCGCAGGGCCTTCGCTTTTCGTTCCTGGTCCAGTCGTTCTTGTTGCTCTCGCTTCAAGCGAGCGGCCTTTGCCGCGGCGACTCGTTCCCGCTCTGCGCGTGCTTTCGCCGCCTCTTGCCGGGCGCGTTCGGCTTTTGCTCGCTCTTCGCGCGCGAGTTTTTCCCGTTTCTCTTTTTCGGCCCGTTCTTTTGCCGCTTTCGCGAGAGCGGCGGCCTTCAAGCGTTCGGCTTCCAGGCGCGCCTTCTCCGCCGCGGCCTTTTCGGCGGCGGCTTTACGGCGCAGTTCTTCTTCCTTGCGCTTTTTTTCCTCGGCGGCGCGTTTCTCCCGCTCTCGTCGTTCTTTTTCCTCACGCTGCTTTTTGATGCGAGCGGCCCGGGCTCGTTCCCTGGCACGACGCAGGCGAGCTTTGCGTTTGCGTTCTTCCGCTTGTTTACGACGCAGCGCCGCCGCGGAAGGTTTTGTTCGTGAACGGGAATAAGTAATGCGACGAATTGTCTTTTTGGAAAAAGAACGCACACCCTGATTCGTGCGGACGACTACGAAAGAGCGAGACTGGCGGATGATGCGTCCATTCACGCGTTTTCCATTTCTAAACACGATGGTGTCGGCCAGGGTGGGGGTCGTCAGTGCGAAGCACAGGAAAATCAGGAGTAGTCCGCGTCCCGGGCGGTGAGTGGATATACGTTTATGGAATAAATTCATTATCAGGTATTGGTATTAACAGCTAACTGTGGCGATTTTTTCAGCTAAAGTCGATTTTTTTTCGTATTCGCAAGCGCCCGGCTTCATGCAAACCAATTTTTTTACCTCCGTACTGTACGGTAGAAAACCCGCTGGTTCATTAACCGGATTAATTTTCAATTTACCCGGCAAGCGGTCGAAGTCAATCTGGCCCATGACGTTCGATGCCCTCAAGGCTCTGGAAGCTCTGGATCTCAAGGCCGACTGGATTGGTCTTCGTGAAGTTAAGGAGGAGACCTCCTACAATTCGGTTCGAGACCGGCATCCCGAGGAAAATTCGCATTCATCGACCCATGGCGTCATGATTGAGGTCCTCGCCGATGGACGGTTCGCGTATGCGTGCACCAATCGCCTGGAGGCCGGGGAAATTCGGCAGGTTGCCCAGGACGCCTTGAAGCGCGCGAAGTCGGGCGTCGGCCCGCCCGCCGCCGAGTTTACCGACGCCGTGCGTCCGGCACATCGCGGCAGCTATCGTTCGCCCTCGGTGACGGAGCGCGCGGATCTTTCGCCGCGGCGATTGTACGAAATACTGAACAACATTTCCGAAGCCCTTAAATTTTCGGATGCCGTCATCAGCACATCGGCCACGGCTCTGTTGACCAATTCCCGTACGCGATTCGTTTCCACCAATGGCGCCGACTTTGAACAGACGTTTTCCTATGTGTCCACGGACTTCGGCGCGTCGGCGCGCGAAGGTGAAATCATTCAGCGTCGGACCGACGGCGGTATGTTCGCGCATTCCTTCCAGGGCGGTCTGGAATTGCTGGAAGAGGAAATGCTGCTGGAGCGCGCGCGTCGCGTGGGAAGCGAAGCCGTGGAATTGCTGAGGGCCGAGGAGTGTCCATCCGAGACCATGGACCTGGTACTGGCGCCGGACCAGATGATGTTGCAGATTCATGAGAGCATCGGGCACCCCCTGGAGCTGGATCGAATCCTGGGCGACGAGCGCAATTACGCGGGTTGGAGTTTCGTGCGCGAAAAGGATTTCGGCGCGCTTCAATACGGCTCCCGACTCATGAACGTGACCTTCGACCCCGCCGTATCCGGGCAGTATGCTTCCTATGCCTTCGACGACGGCGGCATGCCCGCGGAAAAAGTCTACTTGATCAAGGACGGCTTACTGGAGCGGGGGCTGGGCGCGGCGGAGAGTATCCAGCGCTCCGGCATCGACGGCACGGCGAACTTTCGCGCTACGTCCTGGAATCGCGCGCCCATAGATCGAATGGCTAATCTGAATTTGGAACCGGGTGATTCTTCCTTTGAGCAAATCATCGGTTCGGTGGAGCGCGGCGTATACATGTGCTCCAATCGCTCCTGGTCCATTGATGACTATCGCAATAAGTTTCAGTTCGGTTGCGAATACGCCCGGTTGATCGAGGACGGTCGCCTGACGCGAACCCTGCGTAATCCCAACTATCGGGGTGTGACCACGCCGTTCTGGAACAATCTGCGCATGGTGGGGGACGCCTCCACCTTCGAGATTTACGGCGTGCCCATGTGCGGTAAGGGCGAACCCAATCAGATCATGCGCGTGGGGCATGCGTCACCGACGTGTTTGTTCGGCGATATCGAAGTATTCGGGGGAGCCTGACGGCCGCGGACCGACGCGGAGGCGATTTGACCATGGAAAACGAAATCGAAATAATGGAAGCGTCCTTCAATCGCCTTTGCGACGACTTGCTGGGCGGTCTCAAGAGCGACGAAAGCATGTCCATATCCATGCGGGGCGAACGCAGTCGCTTCATTCGCTTGAACGCGGCGCGCATTCGGCAGGACGGCCAGGTTCGCGAAGGCAAGGTCTCGCTGGCCTTGATTCGCGACGGGCGGGGCGCGAAGGCCTCGGTGGATTTTACCGGCGCCGCCGAAACGGACATGGCCCGAGCCCGAGAGGCGCTGACGCGATTGCGGGCAAGCATCGGCGAATTGCCCGAAGACCCGCGCCTGGTCCTGCCGGAACCGGGTGAGAACAGTCGCGAGATTCACCAGGGGCGGCTTCCCGAGAGCGAACACGCCGCGGAGGAAATTCTGGGGCCCTTGAACGGCGAATTCGCCCGGGACGGTCGGGCTCCGGATTTGACCGGTATTTACGCCGCCGGATCGATTCTGGCGGGTTCAGCCAATTCGGCCGGGCGCAGGCACTGGTTCGCCGCCGAGAACTTTTCGTTGGACTATTCCCTTTCCACGCCCCGGGAACGCATGGTCAAGGGCGTCTTCGCGGGACGCCAATGGGATGCCGAGGCCTATCGCGCGCGTCTGAATGCGGACCTGGAAAAACTTACCGTCCTGGAACGAGACGCCCGTCGCCTTTCGCCGGGGCGCTATCGCGTTTACCTGGCGCCTGCCGCGGCGGCCGACGTGATCGGCATGTTCGGCTGGGGGGCGCTCAGCGAAGGCGCCCTGCGTCGCGGTTCCGGCGCCCTGGTTAAAATGCGCGAAGGCGAAAAGAAGCTGTCATCCTTATTTTCGCTGGCGGAGGACTTTCGGGACGGAGGCGTTCCGCGCTTTAATTCATTCGGTGAAATCGCCCCTGAATATTTACCGCTGATCGAAAAAGGAGAGCTGGTCAATAC
>CAZGYS010000717.1:0-3442 GCA_964530305.1 uncultured Leptospiraceae bacterium | reverse complement strand
CGCCTCGTCTTCTGGGCGGGAACGCTCGCTCTCACAAAGGCAGCGTGCTGGGTCTCGCGGCTCTGGACGCGCCCTACCCCGTGCTGGACGCGCACGCGAGCCCGGGCGATATGTTTTTATTTTACACGGACGGAATCACCGAAGGCGAAAACAAAGACGGAGTTCGCTTCGGAGACGATCGCCTACTGCAAGCCCTGGACTCCGCGGCCCGGGCCGCTCCCCACGATGCCGGGGCCGCTCTGGACGCCCTGACGGCCGCGCGCGATACCTTCACTTCCGGACGAGCCGGCCGGGACGATGAAACCATGCTTTTGCTGCTGAAAAAGTGAGCGATTGAGGACACCACCGAAACACCACCGGCGACCGTCCGATTTTTGCTTTACAGGGGCGGCTCCAGGCGATTTCCTGTCAGACTTTCCCGCGCCGAAGTGGCGGAATTGGTAGACGCAGCGGATTCAAAATCCGCCGGGAGCAATCCCTTGTGGGTTCAAGTCCCACCTTCGGCATTCCTTTCAGCGCCGCGACTCGGCCTCCGGCCTTTCGCGGCTAGAGCAGCCGGTTCAACATGAGTCTCGGTATTCCCAGTCTTTCTTTGAGCGCGATCGCTCGCACTATGCGCGATTTAGTCGGCTATCTGCTCAGCAGGGAACTACACCACGGGATAGACAAGAGAACACGCCTGTTCGTCTCTTTTAATAGCCGGCGGCCCAGCTTGCCTGTAACGCAATGGCCGAACTTCGTAAGAATTGTAAGCTTACGGACTTTCCTTCTTTGTTTAGCCTTCGACGAACTCATTAAATAAATATCCGCGCGCCCGGATTGTAGAATATGTTGGATCAATATCTCTTCGATTGTCCGAGGCATATGATATTGGGAATTCATCGCGGGCGAAGCTTGGCGGACGAAATCTGAAACATCAATATCCTGGGAAAGATCTCCCTTGAGAGCGTCATGAACTCCGGAACCGTTCGGAAACCTCTTCAACAACGCCCGCCTGCTCACCACGATTCTAATTCGATTCTTATCGTAGAATGCATACCCCGGTCCCGCGGGCGGGCGAACTTGAATTCGATTAACGTATGAGTATCTCAAGTAAGCAAACGTGTGATCATGGTAGAAAATGTAACTCCCCCCGAGAACCGTGAGAGCACTCAGTATTGCCGGAACAACAATACGCGCCGGGCCTTTTGTTGAACTCATGGGCTCGCCTAACCTGCCATTGAATCGAGTTAGTGCACTTCGAACCTATGTCCGAGCACCAACTTAATGGAACGAAAACTCATAGTCAGAACAATCAAATACATACCGGCTTTTACCAAAACCACCCGAAACATTTCCAAACCGGAAGGATCGGTTCCATTGATTGCTTCCAGGGAACTGAAAAAGCTAAAATATATCATACAAAATGCCGCGCCGCATGTAAATAGCCATAGCAACTGACCAATGAAGCGCCGCTTTAACAGGTAGTAGGCCGAAACGAAAGCCAGAAGAACCAGCCAGACATCATCGAAATAATTATAGCGTAAGAGATTGTCCCATCGCCGCCAGGTTTCTCCGACGAGCAGTACCGGGCCTAAAGTAAAAATTCCAACGATCTCTTTTCCATACGGATTCTTATTCATCGCCCCCTCCCAAACGCAAATCGTCGGCCTTCAGTTAGTATCGGCATCCTTTTACCCGAACACAAAATACCATTTGGGACGGACAAACTCGCGGACACGGGCCGTAATCGCGAGCAAGGAAAAAACTAAAATTGAGACGCGGATGCCGTTCGGACGTATTTAAGAACATGAACAAAAGAACCGCCATACTCCCCGTGCTCGCGCTGATGCTCTTCTGCTTTCAATGCGGACCGGGAGTCACATTTACACACAGGGCGCTTCGCCCGGACAGCCCCGCCGCCGCCAAAGCAACCGTTCTCATATCAGGCGCTCTGGATATTAAGAAAATCAACGACGACTCGGTCAACCTGGAAGGAGATAAATTCGTCTTTAAGGACTCTACTCTGTATCTTCCACCGGGAAAACACAAGATTGTGGTCCATTTTCGCACGCCTGGAGGGCGGGCAAAACAACACCACTCCATGGACGTAAGCGTCGTGGGAGGTAAAACATATCGAGTTGCCTGGCGGATTAGAATCGTGTCGGTTGAAATCCGCTTTCTAGAGCTCGAAGAATTTAATCGCCTGAAAGAGACCGATGGAAAATGGAACTAGCGGCCTGAGCCGGGTTCGCACCCAAAGCAATAGGCGCGAATCAATTGAATATCCTGCAAGTCGCCCGATGGAAAACCCGGTTGACTTATAAATATTAGTCGGCGATAAACAAAACATGGGAAGCAATGCACCGGGTATAATTCTATGGATGAAGGTCTACGCGTTTGCCTTTCTGTTAATCAACGGTGCCCTGGCGATTCTGGGCATTTGGCTTATGGTGGCGATTGATCCGGTGATCCCCATGCTCACCGAGGAACAACTGGCGCTTATTTCCTTTCGCGCGGTCGGGATTAGTTTATGCCTGGCCGCGGTGCTGTTCATGCTGTTGCCGGCCGTCTCCATTTTCAGCACGGATCAAGGCTGGGCCTGGGCATATAACCTGGGCCTACTGATCTTCGGGGTCCTCTTTAGTTTTCTTACTTGTCTTTTTCCCATCGGAGTAGCGTGTATCCCATTGCTCGCCGGCTGGTTCAGCAAGGATGTTTTCGACTACTACGGAGTATTTCAGCCTTCGCGCCGAAGTAAAAGAGCCCGCGAATCCGAATTGACCCCGCCTCCATAAAGAGACCACCATGCGTAAGCTTTTTCTATTCGCCGGCCTGGCCGCGATACTCACGCCGCCCATCGCCGCGAAGCCCACGAAAAAAACTCCGGCCTTCATGAAGCCAACCTGCGTAATCCACGCGGTCTTCAGGCGCTTCGCCGGGAACCCCCGGCTTCGAGACATGCCCCGGCCGACCGATGCCGAACGAATCGAATTCTTCATCCCCGCCATACGACCATATGGCTTGAAGCCCAGCCCCTGCTTGACCGGAGACATCACCTATTCCCGCGCGATACGCGGTATTGACGGTAAGACCGCGGCCCGCCTGAAAAAAGGCGTATTCATCAGCGTATCGCCCGGACACCGACTGCTAAGCATATACGGGGAAAGCCTCGTAAAAAAAGAAAAAGGACGCATTTGGATGAAGCGCCTCATTCGGAGCCGGGGCTCCATGATTGACGAGCGGTCGCGCCGGAAAGTCGTCCGAAGATTGTTCGCCAAATATCGCGGTCTCGCGTCGGCATTGCGCAAGTCCGATATTCGGGTCTACTGGCGCGTTCGCCGGGAAACCCGAATTCAACCGCCCATTGCGATTCTTGAATACATTTTAATCGATCCGGATCGGGAGAAGCGGGCAATGAGGTTGGGATATCGCCGCGCGGCCGCGCCCAACTATAAGTACA
>CAZGYS010000716.1:0-3453 GCA_964530305.1 uncultured Leptospiraceae bacterium | reverse complement strand
CTCCCTATGTCGGACGCGTGCTCGGATTTCAAAACCCCAGGAGAAATACAATGCCGGATATTTACCCATTCAGTGAGAAAGGTTGCACGACGGACAAAGCCGTCTGGGCCAAGGCGGGTCGCCGCGGTCTTCGGGCATTCGAGCTGGCTGATATGAAGTTACCCATCGTCCCCGGTTTCATCATCAATCCGGATCTCACTCCGCGCATGGACAAGGCCAATGTGAAGAACATCATTCGTCAGGGTATCAGCAGCATTGAAACCGACATCGGCCGTAAGTTCGGGGATCCGGACAATCCGCTCCTGCTGAAAGTCATCATTTCGGCGCAGCTCAAACTGCCCATCTATCCCACGGTATTTAATATAGGCCTTTCGCCCACGACCATTCCGGGGTTCGCCAAGATTCTGGGAGAGCAGGGCGCATGGTTCGAGTACTGCTACCTGCTGCGCACCGCCGGCACCAAGATGTTCGATATCGACGGCGCCAAATTCGACGAAATCCAGAACAAGCATCCGGCCACTCCCGAAGGCACGCAGGCCTGCGCCATGGAAATGCTGGAACTCGTGGGCAAGGATAACGTGCCCGATGATCCCACGGAACAACTGGAAGCCATCATCAAGGCCGCGGCCAAGCGTTACCATGATCCGGAGACGGACGCGGAGGATCCCGTGGCCATCATGGTCCAGGGAATCGTCTTCGGTAACGTGGGCGAAGAGTCCAGCGTGGGCATGTACTATACGCGAGACATCATCAGCGGCGAAGATAAACTGTCCGGCTCCTACCTGAACAATTCTTATACCCTGGATCGTAAGGGAGAGGATATCAACAGCATGGCGCCCTCGTACCTTGAGAAGCTCAAGGACATTGCCGGGGAACTGGAGAAGGCCTTCCGCGAAATTCGCGAAGTCAAGTTCATCGTTGAGAACAAACGTCTGTGGGTGATCAACCAGACCACGGTGGATAATAAATCCACCCAGGCTCACATTCGCACCTTGCTGGACCTCATGAAAAAAGGCGAGATCGACGAGAAGTGGAGCGTCAAGCAGATCCCGCCGGGGCAGCTGGCTACGCTGTTGCATCCCGTCATCGATCAAGATTCCGTCGGCAATCTGCCCGAGGCGTCCGGCGGTCTGGCGGGTTCTCCCGGCGCCGCCGTGGGCAAGGTCTATTTTTCCGCCGACCGCCTCATGGAAGCTCATCGCGACGCCCTCCTGAAGGGAGAAGATACGCGCTTGATTCTGTGCGTGCATTCATCCTTCGCCGAAGACGTGAAGGCCATCGAAGTGGGGCAAGGGGTCCTTGCCGTGGAAGGTGGTTATTCCTCTCACGCGCCGGTTGTCGCGCGCTCCCTGGGTAAAGTCAGCATCGTCAATACGGACATTCAAATCGACGGTTCTTCGTTCACCCTGCATGGTCACAAGGTCAACGAGGGCGACTACATCACCATGGACGTGCCGGTTTATCGGGAGCCGCGCATCATCATCGGTAAAGCGGATCTGATCAAGCCGGACATCAATTCCAACGGCTTGATCGAATTCATGGACATCATCAAGAAACACATCACGGACGATTTCGTGGTACGGGCGAACGCCGACCTGGGTCGCGACGCCAAGGTCGCCAAGGACATGGGTGCCTACGGCATCGGCCTTTGTCGAACGGAGCACATGTTCTTCGCCGAGGATCGCATCAATCGCTTCCGCGAAATGATTCTGGCCAAGACCTTCGAGGATCGCGTCAAGGCCCTGGACGATCTGCGGCCCCTGCAAAAACAGGATTTCTACGAGCTGTTCAAGACCATGGCTCCGTATCCGGTGACCATTCGCCTGCTGGACGCGCCCCTGCACGAGTTCCTGCCCAAGTCGGACGACGTATTCGAGAACTATTGCGATTACCTGAAAGCCAAGAACGTCACGCCCAATCGCGACGAGCTCAAGGATCGCATGCATCGCCTGGAGGAATTCAACCCCATGCTCGGTCACCGGGGTTGTCGCGTAGCCATTACCTATCCCGAAATTTACGAGATGCAGGTTCGCGCCATTTTTGAAGCGGCCAAGCAACTCAAGAGCGAAGGCACGGACATCGTGCCCGAGATCATGATTCCGCTGGTTATGAATCCCACGGAGCTGACCTTTATTCGCAATGGTAAGCGCATCGAAGGTAAGTACATCAAGGGCATCCGCGATGTAGCCTCCGAGGTGGGAGTGGACTTCCCCTACAAGGTGGGCACCATGGTGGAACTGCCGGCGGCGGCGCTGGTTTCCGACGAACTGGCGCGTTACGCGGAGTTCTTCTCTTACGGCACGAACGATTTAACCCAGACCACCCATGGTTTGAGCCGGGACGATTCCAACTCGTTCTTCCCTACCTACACCGAATTCGACCTTCTGGCCAACAACCCGTTCCAGGTTCTGGGGCAGCCCGTTAAGGAATTGATCAACATTTCCTCTACGCGCGGTCGCCTTACCCGTCCGGACATCAAGCTGGGGCTTTGTGGCGAACACGGCGCGGATCCGGCCAATATCGAATTCTGCAAGGAAGCCGGTCTGCAGTACGTCTCTTGCTCACCGTACAGCGTACCCATCGCCATTCTGGCCGTGGCCCAGATGAACATCAAGGCCCAGGAAGATTCAGCGGGTTAACCGGTACTGAACCACGAAGAACACGAAGAATCCCATGGATGTAATTTCCGGGTTCCCCGCGATTATCGCGGGCTTCGTGGTCTTCGTGAACTTCGTGGTTTAAGTTTTTCGTGAAAGAAAATTCGGATTCCTTAAAGATCGGCGGAAGCCCGCGCGATGCTCGCCTTCGTGTTCTAAAGTTAACCCTTCTCTTCGAGGGCGCCCTGATTGTTCTGGCGCTGGTTCTGAACTGGTTCATGGAGCGCTCCCTCTGGGACATGATCGGTTTCGATTGGTTCCTGCTGTGGGCCGCTCCCGCGGCGATTCTGCCGCTGCTGGCCGTCTTTTATTGGACCCTGGATTCCTCGATTCGCATGCTGCGAGAAGTACGCGAATCCCTGGGCGCCATTCTGCCCTCCATGTTCGGCGCCAGCAAGACCATGGACCTGCTGCTGGTTTCCATTCTGGCGGGCGTGGGAGAAGAGTTGCTCTTTCGCGGCGTGTTTCAAACGGCTTTGACCAATATGCTGGGGCCTTTCGCGGGGCTCATACTCGCCTCCGTATTATTCGGATTGGGCCACTGGATTACTCCCGGTTACGCGCTGCTCGCGGGCCTGGCCGGGGTTTTTCTGGGTCTACTCTTTCAATTTACGGACAACCTGCTGTTGCCCGTACTCGTTCACATCTTATATGATTTCACGGCTCTGACTTACTATATGCGCCGGCATCGCATGGACGGGGACATTTAGGGCCTCGGAATACACGGGACTTGCGGGAAAGCGAGGGGAGAGCCGGAATGAACGCTCGTATTCGAATCGTGATCGGTTTGCTTCTG
>CAZGYS010000715.1:0-3454 GCA_964530305.1 uncultured Leptospiraceae bacterium | reverse complement strand
ATGATGGTGAGATACGCGACATTCCCCTGGAAGATCTGAAAATTGACGACCTGATCCTGATTCGCCCCGGAGAAAAAATTCCCGCGGACGGCGTCATCGTCAAAGGCGAAAGCTGGCTGAATGAATCCATGCTCACGGGCGAATCCAAACCGGTGAAAAAATCGGTCGAGGATTCCGTCATCGGCGGGGCCATCAATGGCGAAGGCGCCCTGGAAGTCAGGGTCGCCGGCACGGGAGAGGATTCCTATCTGGCGAAAGTCATCAATATGGTCCAGGAAGCGCAGAAAACCAAATCGAAAACGCAACGCCTGGCCGACCGTGCCGCGCGTGTGTTGACTTTTGTTGCGCTTTCGGCCGGCGCAATTACTCTGGGAACCTGGCTGGCGCTTGGATATGATTTCGTATTCGCCCTGGAGCGCATGGTGACGGTCATGGTGATTTCCTGTCCCCATGCTCTGGGCCTGGCCATCCCGCTGGTTGTGGCGATTTCCACGGCGATTTCCGCCGGCAAGGGCCTTTTGATCCGCAATCGCACGGCATTCGAAAATGCCCGGCGTATCTCGGTCATCGTGTTCGATAAGACGGGCACCCTGACGCAGGGGCAATTCGGCGTGACGCGCTTCGTCTCTTCAGCCGCGGAGCATTCGGCCGAAGAGATTCTGAGTTTCGCGGCGGCCCTGGAGCGTAACTCGGAGCATCCCATCGCCATTGGAATCGTGAACAAGGCGACGGAGCTCGGTCTTGATTCGCCGGAGGTCGTGGATTTTTCATCCATTACCGGCAAGGGTGTCAGCGCGCAAATCGGTGTGCGCGACGTAAAAGTCGTTAGTCCCGGATACCTGCGCGAAAACGAGATGTCCATCCCGCCTGATGCCCGGGGCGACGCTGAAACCATAGTATTCGTGATTGTGGACGGGAGAGTCGCGGGCTTCATTGCACTGGCCGATACGATTCGTCCGGAATCCGCGGAGGCTCTCAAGGTTCTGCGCGATTCGGGTATTCGCGTCATGATGGCCACGGGGGACAATAAACAGGTCGCGGAAAGCGTGAGCCGCGAACTCAACATGGACGGATTTTTCGCCGAGGTTCTGCCCCATGAAAAACTGAACATCGTCAAGGAGCTTCAGGCGAAAGGAGAATACGTGGCCATGACCGGAGACGGCGTAAACGATGCCCCCGCATTAGCTCAGGCGGACGTAGGCATCGCCGTGGGTTCGGGAACCGATGTGGCGGCCGAAACGGCGGACATAATTCTGGTTAACAGTAATCCGCGCGACATTACTTCGCTCATTCTCTTCGGACGGGCGACGCATCGCAAGATGATTCAGAATCTTATCTGGGCCACCGCGTACAATGTTTTTTCTATTCCGCTGGCGGCCGGAGTTTTGTTCAAACTCGGTATTGTGCTAAGCCCGGCGGTGGGAGCGGTGTTCATGAGTTTGAGTACGGTGATTGTGGCGTTGAATGCTCAGCTACTCAAAAGGCAGAGAATCGATTAGTATCTTCGTGCTTGCCGGGTTTAGCTTTATTTTTTACCTGGCAAACTTGCGCAGCACATGCATAAATCCCTCAATTTGAGTGTCATCGCCTTTCTTCGCGATGGCATCGTGAATGCAATGGCGCGTGTGATCCTCAACGAGCATCATAGCTACACCGCTGAGCGCCGAGTGTATCGAGTGCATTTGCGTCAGTATATCGATACAATAACGGTCTTCGTCCACCATTTTCGCTACGCCGTTGACCTGACCTGATATCCGGTTTAAGCGCGACTGGATTTGTTTTTTGCGAGGTTGAACTACTTTCTTCGAAATTTTTTTCGCCATTGGGGTATCCTGAAATTCCGCCCGGAGACACAATATTGCCGGCGGTTTTTTCAGGTTGCGAGGCCGACCGGCCCCGGGCAACCAGATTTACCAGTTTCCCCGCCGGCGCGCACCGTAAAAGGTTAAAAAATGCTCCTCACCCCTTGACATTGTACCATGGTACAACCCTTATATTGTCATGGTGAACAAGGCGGAATATAGAACCCGAGGGGCCCTGGCCAGGGAAGCGGGCATCACGGCCGAGGCAGTGCGCTTCTATGAGCGGCGTGGCTTGCTCAAGGCTCCGGCCCGGAATGAGTCGGGATACCGCATCTATGATGATGAAGCGTTGCGTCGTATACGATTTATCCATCGGGCCCGGGAACTGGGATTTTCGCTTCAGGAGATTAATGAACTGCTGCAACTACGAATCAGGCCCTCCACGAATTGCGGCAGGGTTCGCGCATCGGCTCAGGAGAAGCTATCAGAAATCGAAAAGAAGATCAAGGATTTGAATCGCATGAAGCGAAGCCTGGGGAAACTGGTCTCTGCCTGCGCACAGGGCAGTGCCACCAGTGAATGTCCCATACTTGATTCAATGGACGGAAAGTAGACCATGAAAATCGAATTAATTTATGCATCGGATTGCCCAAACGTAAACGCGACGCGAAATCTGCTTCGGCAGGCGCTTGAAGAAGAGCATTTATTGCCTCGCTGGGATGAATGGGATCGGGCGGCAAAAGACGCTCCCAGTTACGCGCGTAAGTATGGTTCACCGACGATTCTGATAGACGGCCGGGATGTTGCCGGTATGGAAGATTCGGCCGGCGCGAATTGTTGCCGTGTCTATTCCGATGAGGGCGGTCTGCGGGGCGTCCCGTCCATCAAGATGTTGCGCGCATCCATTCGCGATGCCGTCACTCGGTCCCGCCGCGGTCGCGCTGTTCAAGCAACCGCTCTGGCGGGAGGCGGTCTCGTGAGTTTGTGTTGCGGAGTTCCGTTGCTTTTCGCGTTTTTAGGGATCGCGGGCGCCGGCGTCGCGAGTGTTCCGGGGAAATTTCAATGGTTGTTTACCGGTCTCGGGGTCGTCATGCTGATGGCGGGCTGGACGATATTCCTGAATGAATGGCGAAAGGCTCGCCGGGCGCAAGGCGTTCTTACGAATCGCCGCGCCACTATGGCATCACTGGGTCTTGGCTCTGTCCTCGTTTTGCTTTTTATCGGGATGACAATCTACTCAAGGATCAAGGCGGATATTCCGTCGAAAGTCGCGGTTCAAGGCGAGAAAATTCTCGTGGTTAAATTGACCGGCATGACGTGCGCAACGTGCGAAATACATCTGGAGAAAACCGTGAGCAAATTAAAGGGCGTGCGAAATGTGAGTGCATCAGCACGTCGAGGAGAAGCGCGCATAATATTCAGGCCAACAGCCACTACGCGAAACAAGGTTCTTGAAGCAGTGAGAAAGACAGGCTATAGAATCACGACATCGTCTATTACCGGCGGAACGTGAGTTCAATCAGTCTGAAATCTCCCGGCTTTTTTTTCGTGTACTGCGCGTTTCTTGCGCGATTATATTCAGGAGGTGTTGCTGATGTGGATCGACCACCCGACGCCGCAGCGTTTTTCGATTCCGCGAGTCGCTCATTGTC
>CAZGYS010000714.1:0-3455 GCA_964530305.1 uncultured Leptospiraceae bacterium | reverse complement strand
GACGGCCCTGGAGTTGACGGAAAACGCTCTCAAGTATTCGGATCGCTCCCATCCGGTGGAAATCTCCCTGGATCTCAGCGGCAAGGAATGCGTCATTCGAATCACTAATAATTGTAATAATCCGGATATGATTGAAGCCCTCTTCAAGATGCTGAAAAAATTGAAGGAAGGGGATCCTTTCGAACTATATGTAGACCGGCTCCAGCAATTGAAGGACCATCCGGACGGATACAGTCGCATGGGCATGTTAAGAATAGTGTATGAGGGCGAATTCAAACTGGACGGCGAAATTGACGGGGACCGGGTAACCCTGACGGCGCGCAGGGATTTGAACTGAACTTGCGGACGCCGTCGGTTGCCCTTGATATAAGGAAATACAATTGAAAAATTTGAAGGAAGAAGATTTTGAGATTGAGGTCGCCAACAAAGACAAGGCGATTCAACTACTCTGGAAAGGTTCCCTGCACGCCGCCAATCCGGGAGATTTCCTGGAACCCTATTTCGAGCAGCTGATCAATCAGGCGCGCGCGGACTCCCTTTCGGTCGTGTGCGATTTTTCGAATCTCGAATACATGAACTCGGCCAGCATACCTCCGTTGATTCAGTTGCTTCGCAGCCTGGCGGAAATGGAAATCAAGGGCGAATTCATATACGACAGCAGCCGCAAGGTACAGGCGGCATCCTTCCGAGCGCTGGACGTAATCGCCAGCAAATCGGAATATACAACCGTACGAGGCGTGTAACCTCGAATTCGCGTTCGGCAATGCGCGCGTGAAGACGGACTAACACAAATAGAGTTCAACAAGCAGCGGCCGCAAGGCGTCGATATTGAGCAATGGACGAATCGCGTTTCAACAGCCTTTCCTTATGGCGAAATTCGCCCAGCGCCGGTTTGCTTCTGATCAACCGTCCGGACGGCGGTATTATCCTGGAACTCAACGACGCTTGCCTGGATCTACTGGGCCTGCCGCGCGAAGAGCTGGTCAATCGCCCCGGCGGCCTGGACGCGGTTCTGGACGAGCGCGCGCGTGAAAAATTCAGACTCTTTCTGAACAACCCCCGCAAAAAAGACGTAATCCTGAACGTCAACGCCGCCGGTCGTAAGCTGCTGGAATTGCGTTTTCTGAAACGGCCCCTGGGCAACGACGCCGGTATGTTGCTGCTGTCTCTTCAGGACATGACGGAAATGCAGGAAGACGCCCGTGCCCTGCAAGCCGGCTATGATGAATTCATTCGCGTCACCATGGAGCTTGAGGAAGCCGTCGCCACCATCGAGCGCCAGAAGAAGCAGCTCGAGGAACAAAAGCGCACGCTGGAGAAGGAACTGGAAATCGCGCATCGTGTTCAGGAGCGCATGTTCAATCTGAATTTCGATCAATTCACCTCGGTGGACATCAGCGGCTATTACCAGGCCATGCAGGACCTGGGCGGCGATATGTGGGAGTTCCACGAAACCAGCACGGAGCTGCTGGGCGTGCTGGGAGACGTCATGGGCCACGGCGTGGCATCCAGTCTTATATCCATTTCCACCAAGATTCACTTTAAGAAATGCTTTGAAGACTATAAACAATTCGGTTCGCTCAGCAGCCTGCTGACGAACTTGAACAACGACATTTGCCAGGTAACCGGTCAGAGTTATTTTCTTACCGCCGCGGTCTTTCGCATCGACCTGGACTATGAAATGGAGTACATCACCTGCGGCCACCCGCCCATGCTGGTCGTGCCCATGGATCCCGAACGCGACATCCAACAGCTGTATACCGAGCAACCCATGCTGGGGATTTTCGCGGACATCAAGTACGAATCACACAAGTACCAGTTGCGTCCGGGGGACCGCGTCTTTTTCTACACGGATTGTTTGATCGAAAGCATGAGTCCGGCGGGCGAACCCCTGCAAATCGAGGAAATCGCCCGCGTGATTCGTTTCGGTGAACGCACGAAACCGTCCGAGGTTATCGACGACGTCCTGAATTACCGAAACAATTTCACGGCCTCCACCGCCCTGCCCGACGACTTGACCCTGGTCTGCATCGAGGTTCCGGAAATTCCTCGCCGCCGCGCGGAAACGGATAAAACCCAATCCGAAGCGGGCCGCGAACAAAAGCCCGAAAGCGAACGCCGCCTGGACGAAGAGATTAAGCAAAAGCTGCAGATGTGATACCGGACCGCCGGCCCTATATTTCTCCTTCCGTAGCCGCGAAAGTTCCGGGGGAGAGCATGCGGCACGTGTCCCCGTTCTTTGAATTCAAGCCCGAGTTTGCTCTGTCTTCGCGGACAGGAGGTCCGCGCTTTTCCGCGAATGTGAGCCATGGAGGGCGAACCTTCGCGGCGCGAAGGGAGAGCGCGAGAGGGATGCCGCGATGCATCCCTCTCGTAAATGTGAAGGCTTCACTCTTTTTCAGTACATCGTGGAAAAAATTGAAGGCGTGCCGCGGCGCTCCGGCCGCGATTGGCCCATAGTACTAATCCTCATGTAATCACGAACCGGGAGACTGCTTCACCTCCACCGGCAGCCAGATTTCATTGCGACGCATGAACCAGGGCGTGATGGGCGGATTAAAGCGCGACCAGGTAGGTTCGCCGATCACGGCGATGCCGTCGCGCTTCAAGGCTTCCCGCAGTTTCTTTAATCGTTCGCGGTAATTTTCCTCCGACCAGGTGCCCGAGTAGCGATGCACCGCCACCACGCGCTGCTCAATTTTTCGGAGGCGCACATTGGGATCGAGGGGCGCGGGCAAGGTCTCCATGGTGTAATCGGCGGGCATGATGAACTGGTACACGAATGCATCTTTCGCGCCGCTCATGGTCACGGGCGCCGTCATGGGAATCTTGACCGATTTCTTCTCCGACGTCACCGGCGCCGTCATGGCGATTTTGGCGCGAGTACGATTCTTGCCGGAGATGTAACCAAACAATCGCCGAAAGGCGATTCCACTCGCGTCGTCGAAACCGGCCTTCACCGTCGTCTCCGCCGCCAGGATTTCGCCGTAGGAACGTAGTTCGTATTCACCGCCCGCGCGAATTACCTGGAAACCAGGCTCCTTCACTTTCTGGAAGGCGCCGCATCCGCCCAGCAACAGGGCCATCAGCACCGCCATTCCCGCCGGTCCTATCCATTGCTTAAGTATCTTTCGAGTTTGCACGCCCCCAATATAGGAGGGCCGACTTTTGACAGGCGAGTAAAAAAATTGTCGCATGTTTCCGTGTACATTAAGTACTTCTCCTTGCTTTAAAACACGTAAATGCGTAATAATGACGCATTCCGCCCGTGAATTGCACTATTTTCAAAGCCCTTTTTTGCGCCCTGGCGATGGTCACGCTACCCGCCGCGGCTCTACATGCCTCCACGGACGAACCCGTGTCCGCCGAACTTCGCCACGCCGTTCTCGAATCCGACACTGCCCTGGCAGCCGATGTGCGCTTCTCCACCGCGGACCACAGCAACGAAACGGATC
>CAZGYS010000713.1:0-3458 GCA_964530305.1 uncultured Leptospiraceae bacterium | reverse complement strand
TTTGAGAGTCGGGCGATAGGCCTGGTGGAATCCGTGCCCCTGCATCGCGCCGGTTGTATTCGCATCCGGAAAACGGGGCGCAAGTCGGGAGTCGGGCTCGGACGCTTTAGAATCTGGCTGCGCGCGGCTCCGGGGCACCACGGCGAGACCCTGCATCCCGGGATGAGCGACCATCGCCGTATGGCGAAGCTCGACGACAATGACGTGGAGTCGCCACTGGTTGCCGTATACAATCGCCGTAATTTGATTTTTTCCGACAGCGATCTTGTGTCGAATGTTCATGGCGACCAGGCCTGGTTCGCGGACCTGGCCGCCGGTATTGCTCGCTGGGTTCGGACGGGCTCTCCGGAGTCGGCCGTGAACAATTCGGGCGAAAACAATGGACGGAAAAATCCGGCCGGACAAACTGGGAACGGGGGTCCATAATTCAATGGCGATAATCGACATAATGCCGGGCGCGAAGATCTATCGGAACGAGCAGGGTGTTTCCATTCTTTTCGGCGTTCCGCCGGAGATCATCAAATACCTGATGATGCGCGAGATTCCCCTGCCGGACTACATCATGTTGCCGGACACGGTTTACAAGAACGGCGTCGTTCAAAACGCCGTGGAGTTTCCCCTGTATTATTTTCTTTTCGTGCAGGGCAATTTTAATCGCGGTCGCAAGCTTAACATTATGGGCGGACGACCGGAACTGAAGAATTGCCGGGAATTGCTGCGTCTGACCTTGCTGGGTCCCTCGAAAGAAGAATACGATATGCTGGCGCGTAATGACGAAGAGCGTCGGCGCTTCGAGGGCCTGTACCGCGAATCGCGCGCGCTTTCGGTGAAGGACGCGGACGGTCAAGAGATTCCCATCGACGGCTTCACGGAATTTCTGCCGTTTTCCGGGGACGGCGTAATTCAAACGGAACACTTTCGCCTGGAGCACAAGGGTAATAATGTTTATGAAGTCGACGGGGAACTGATCGATATAAACTTCTCCCGTCCCCAGTTGCCGCCCTACGATTTGAATCCCAATTACACGACCATGATGCCGGGTAAATTCGGCATCGACGTGCTGGGAGGCGCTTCGGGTTTCGCGGCCAGGAACCCCTGTTCCGGGCTGGTGCTGAACTACAATTCAGACTACATGCTCATCGACTGCATGCCCTACCTGGAACATACCTTGAACGCCCGGGGCATCTCCGGTCGTCAGATCAAATCGCTTTTCCTGACTCATATTCACGACGACCACTGCAATATTTTTCCCCTGGTGCAGTTCAATGATCGCGTGCAATTCGTGGGAACACACGAAATCTTCTGGATGGCCTGTCGCAAACTGTCCCTGATTACCGGCCATGAGGCGGTGGAGTTCGAGGACTACTTCGACTTTCATGAACTGACGCCCTATGAGGCCAATGAGTTCCACGGCATTACCATCACGCCTCACTATACCGTGCATTCCATTCCCACCATCGGCGCCACCTTTCGCATGCGCGGGGCCCATGGAGAGCACAGCATCGTCTTCGTCGGGGACAATAAAGCCCTGCCTGAAATAAAAAAGATGAGCGAAGACGGTATCGTGGAGCCGGAGAAAAGCGATCGCCTGCATAAACTGTATCGCGATCACTTCGATATTTTTTTCGCCGACGGCGGCATGGGCATTCTCCACGGAGATCCCCGGGATTCGCTGGAATCCCAGGCGGAGAAAGTCGTCTTTCTCCATCTGGAAAAACTACCCGAGGAATTCGATACGACGTTCAGTCTGGCCCAGCACGGTAAGCGTTACATCATCCAGGAGATGGGACGCGAAGCCTACCTGATCAAGCTGCATCGCATGCTGAATCGCCATTACCCCGGTATGTCCGAGGACTGGATTTCCGCCATGCTTTCCAGCATACACCTGGTGGAATACAATGCCGGGGACGTCATCATGAAACAGGGGCAGCCCACGAACGGCATGATTTACATGATTCTCTCGGGGAATGTGAGTATTCTACGTCACGACGGCCACTCCCTGCGCGAAGTGTCGGTGGAAGAGCCGGGAGACTTTCTGGGTGAAATGGCCGTGGTGAATCGCGTTGAAAAACGCAATGCTTCCGCCGTTGCGCGTACGCCGGTGATGATGGCCGAGGTGCATGAATCGCTCTTCTATGCTTTTCTACAGAGCGAAAAGCGCATCGACATGATGAAACACATGTGGAACATCCGCGAACAGCTCGCCCGCCTGCATCCCTTCTCCGGCTTTTCGGAACTGGTGAACCAGCGTCTCGCGCGGCACGGAGTGCCGGTGGACATTCGTCCGGGAGAAGTTCTCATTGAGCAGGGCGCCGTGGGCAGCGACGTCTACATTATCTTGAAGGGACAAATCGCCGTGCTTCGCGACGGCATGCAGGTCAACGTCGTCGGACCGGGACAAATCCTGGGCGAATACGGTAGTTTGTCCGACAGCCTTCGCAACGCGACGCTTCGTTCCCTTTACGACGGCGTCGTCTTGCGACTCCACAAGGATCAAATCGCCGAAATCATCAAGTCGACTCCGGCCTTGAATTTCTGGGTGCACCAGGTCATGCGCGAACGGGGAGAACTGGCGCCGGGAGAAACCGTCGTCGTGCAAACCGGGAAGGGCAATACGAGTACTTCAGGAATTCGTTTTTAGGCTAATTAATGTCGTCTTCACCGTGATATGCGATGGAGTCCTTCACCCTCCAGACCCCCGCTTCACGATGGAGCAGATACATTCGATTCTCTTCGCAAATCAAAAACGAAAAACGTGAAGCCGCAATCAAGGCCCAATTACCGCGGCGATTGAAACCGGGACGTGAAAATTGCCAGCATGGATCAAGGCGAGGGAACATTTCGCGGAAGAGTTCGCGATCGTAGCCGGGGCATTGGAATCGCTCGAATTCCTCCATCTGCATCAGATGGAGGGGAAGCCCGTCCAGGGACTCCGGTTGGATTAAGTATTCGTCCCGGTTGCTGTTTCTCAGAGAGTCCACCAGTTGGGCGAGCACCTTGAGTTCCACCGTTTGCTTGAAATGAAGCAAGGTCTTCTTGCGTCGGCGGGGATAGTTCAGCGAATACATGCGCGAGATCGCGGGGTGCTTCCCGAGGCGAGCATGGGCCCCGGCGCATTCCGCGGCCAGAGCGCGTACAACGGGAATTTCAATCCCGCGCCGGCTTGCTTTAATGGGAGCTTCGTTTTTCCCTGGTTTCGTGCCGCCATCGTAGGGGTCGCCAATATTATTCAGGACGAATTTCGCCGTCCTTGCCAGACGAATTTCGTCCATCTCAACCAACTTGTTTAGTAAAGGAAGGGCTTCGCGGATGTGATCCGCTTTGAATCGGCTGAACGCGAAGACCTCGTCTATACTGAGCGACGGGCCCCGCTGAAAAAGTCGTCGGAAGAATCCGAGTTTCTTTTTCTTTTCCTGATAGTCCAGTCTCTATCCGGAGATCTTAAGGCGCAGGATAGG
>CAZGYS010000712.1:0-3458 GCA_964530305.1 uncultured Leptospiraceae bacterium | reverse complement strand
GTCTTGATGCCCGCCGATCTTCACCTGGCCCACCCCTGGGTCCTGGGGCTTTTGATCCTGGTCCCCGTTTTCGCCTGGTGGCGGCTGCGAGCGCTTCGCGCGGGGGCCCTGGCCTTCGCGCCCCTGCAGTACAAACCGGCCGACGGGCCGACCCGCCTCATGACGCCGGTCCTCATACTCGTGGAATCTCTGCTGCTTGCCGCGACGATTATCGCCTGCTCCGGCCTGCACGCCGAATCGAAGCGCCAGGCCATAACCGAGGACGGCATCGACATTGCGCTGGCCCTGGACGTTTCAGCTTCCATGCAGGCGGCCGATTTCAAACCCACGCGCCTGAAGGCCCTGAAGAAAATCGCCGCCGACTTCGTGCGCAAGAGCGGCGGCAATCGCATCGGCGTCTACGTGTTCGCCAAGCACGTTTTTACACAGACGCCCTTGACCACCGATCACGAGGTGCTGCTCAAACTCCTGGACGGTATTTCCTTCGGCATGATTGATCACTCCAAGAGCGGCGGCACGGCCATCGGCGACGCCCTGCTCATGTCGGGGGACATGCTGCTGAAACATCGCGTGAAAAAAAGAGACCAGGTGATCATTCTCGTGACCGACGGCGAATCCAATTCCGGGGCCGACCCCCTGCTGGGCGCGCGGTTCGCCAAAGCCAACGACATGCGCTTCTACGTCATCGGCATCGGCGGCGAAGAACCCGCCCCGGTTTTCTATCCCGACGGGCGCCCCTTTATCACCACCGCCGGCACCCAGCTAATGACGAAACTGAACGACGAGAACCTGAAGAAGATCACGGAGACGGCGGGCGGTCGCTATCTTCGCGCGAAAGACCAGGACACCCTGGCGCGCATCTTCGAGGAGCTGGCGCGACTGGAACGCTCCCCGCTGGAGACCCGCGAAATCATAACCCGCGTCTTCCATACTTCCAAAATCGCCCTGGTGATCGCCCTGTTCTTTTTATTGCGATTGGCGTTGCACGGCTTCTTCATCAGGAGGCCCTGGCTGTGATTCTTTTCGAGAACTACTACGTCCTGGCCTTGATCCCGGTCCTCTTCGTAATCTGGATGTTGATCTTTCGCCGCCAGTCCTCGGCCCTGGAATGGATCGATCGCAATGTGTCCATGCGCTTTCGTCGGCAGTTTACGTCCTACGGGCCCCTGAGCATGCCCGCGCACATGGGCGTGATTTTGTTTTGCGGCATTCTATTGATCACGGCCGCGGCGGGGCCCTATGTTTCCGGCAAGGTGGAACAGAAAACAAAAAGCGGGGACATCGTCATCATCATCGATGCTTCATTGAGCATGGTGGCCAAGGACGCGGGCGTGATCGGATCGAAGAAGGCATCGCGCATGCAACAGGCCCGCGCCCGGGCGGCGCGGCTGATCAAGGCTTTTCCCAACCATCGCTTCGCGCTCATGTCCTTCAGCGGTCTAACCGTAGTTCACGCGCCCCTGACTCGCGATACCTACGGCGTCCGCGACGCGCTGCAATCGCTCTCCACCCACGCCTATCAGCAAATGGGTTCCAGTCTCAAGGGCGCGCTGGCGCGACTGCTCACGCTGAGCGCCGACTCCGAGGACGGGGTCCAGGCAATCATTTTCAGCGACGGCGAGCTGCCCCGGCCGGAAAAATACGATGATGAACTGGCGGCGCTGGCGGCCAAAAAGATTCGCGTTCACGCCATGGCTCTCGGCAGCAAGCGCGGCGTGCGGCTTAAGATTTACGATCCGGAACAGGTTCGCCGGGGCGTTGCTCGACCCACCGTGGTTAAGACCGTTACCACCCGCCGGAAAGACCGGGACCTTAAACGCATCGCGTCCCGCACGGACGGAAAGTTCGCGGTGGGCAACTCATCGGCCGACTTCCGTGTCATCAAGAAGGCGCTGGAGTCCGGCGCGAAATCCAATGTAACCACCGTCGCGCGCGGTAAGAAGGATCTCAGTCTTCATTTCCTGGCGGCCTTTCTCTTCCTGTTTCTGCTGGAAATTCTGGCGCTGGAATACGGTCTGCGACGCCTGGCCCGCGGGAACGCTCAGTGGCACGACCGCGCCGCCGGACGCTCCTCCTCTACACGAGATTCCATGTCGCGTTCGGCGCTGCTTCTGCTTGCGTGTTCCCCGTTCTTCGCGTCCCTGGGCGGATGCGAAATCGCGGCCTGGAAGGCCCATGCCTTGAACGAAAAGGGCCTGGCAAAACAGCAACTCCTGCAATACGACGCGGCGCGCCCCGACTTCGAACAAAGCGCGGCCTACCAGGTTAAGGAGGAAGTGCCCACCTACAACCTGGCCGCCGGTTACATGGCGGAAAAGAAATATAAGAAGGCCCATAAAATCTACGAACGCGCTTTGCGCATGCGGCCGGACCTGGCGCCGGCTTATTACAATGACGGCATCGCGTTATATCGCTGGGGTGTCGGCGAACTGGACGTGAAGAAGTGTCGCTTCAAGCGCACGAAGCGACTGTGGAAGGCATCCCTGGGGCGATTCGGCAAATCCATGAATCTGAACTATGCCCAGGAGAAGGACGGTCAATTGGGCGACGACTCACGCCGCAACCTGGATCACGTTCGCCGACAGATGAAGGAACTGGCCAAGCTGGAAAAAGAGTGCGCCGCGAAAAACAAGAACAAGGGCGGCGGCAAGAACGATAAAGATAAGAAGGATCAGAAGAAAAAGGACCAAGATAAGCAGAACCAAAATAAGAAAGATAAGAACAAACAAGATCAGAAGAACAAGTCGGACAAAAACAAAAAAGACCAGGACAAGAAGAAAGATCAAAACAAAGACAAGAACAAGGGCGGAAAGAATAAGCAAGACCCGGGTAAGGACCCGAACAAAAATAAGTCCGGCAAGGACCGTCGCAAACCGCGCCTGGGAGACAAAGAGAAGCGCAAGGTTCGGGCCGCCCTCAAGCGCATTCGCCGTCAGCGTCGGGGCAAGAAATTCCAGCAGAGCAAGCAGCAACAGATTCAGCGCGGCAAACCCGACGGGAAAAAGAAGGGTCCCGGCGGCTCTCCCATCCTATGGTGAACTTCACCACGCTCAGCTTCGGCATCGGGCTTCTCTTCGCGGGAAGCGCTATCTTCGCCGGCGGCGCGTGTTCAAGCAAGCCGGCTTCACCCGCGGAAATCGCCCGGGCTGAAAAAGAGCAACTCATCCACCGGGCCTTTCAATCGGGGCAAGCATTCATCGCGCGCGGTTTTGATTTTCCCGTGGGGCCGCCCGACGCGCGCAAGTACTACAGCGCCCAGAACTTCGGCGATAACGGCCACCTGGGAGAAGACTGGAATCGCCGCGGCGGCGGAGATCTGGGCGATCCCGTTTTCGCGATGGCGCACGGCGTGGTGGTCTTCGCGGCGGATCACGGCGGCGGTTGGGGCAACATCGTGCGCGTCGTGCATCGCCTGCCGGACGGCACCCATCTGGAATCGCTCTACGCGCACCTCCATG
>CAZGYS010000711.1:0-3467 GCA_964530305.1 uncultured Leptospiraceae bacterium | reverse complement strand
TTCCAGTCCTGGTTGTAATCGCCCTGAACCCGGAAGCGCCGCAGGCCTTTTTCATTCGTGTCTTCCCGAAGGTCCAGCCCGCGAGCATGAAGGCGATTCACTTCCGCGGAAATCAGATCGAATGTCAGTGTATGTTCCGCGTCCTCTAGTCGGGTGCCGATGATTTGCACGGCGGGCAGACTTAAAATGGGGGCCTCGGAACTCCATTCGCGTTTCAAGGGAGAGACAATGCCGAATTTTACCTTGCGGGTCTTTTGGGCGAAGACCGGGAACACGCGTAGCCGCATGCGAGAACCTTCACGCCATTCCAGGAGCGCCGGATCTCTTTTTTCCACGCCCACGATTTGGCGATAGGCGGCGCGTGCTTTTTCCGTCAAGGCCAGTCGCGCGGGTTCTTCCTTGCCGTTGATCCACAAACTTAGTTGAGTAGCGGCGCTCCCCGTGGGAAGACGGAGTGAATAGATTGCTTCACGAGTTCGCTGGGAATCATTGCGGACCGTGAGGATGGTTTCCGTGTAGGCCGTGCGCGTCTCGGGAAATATTTGAACGTGAGTGTCGACGCTAATGGTTTTCAAGTTAGCGCCGCTCCAGAGCCGGCCCAGGTTTACGTGCTCGTCGCCGGTAAGCAGGGCCAGCATGCGTCCCCGTTCGTCGGGCGTCAGGTTACGGCGATCCATCAACGTGTGCGCGGTGAAGGACAATGGATCGAAATCGTTGCGGCCCATGGTCCGACGCATGAAGTCTTCCGGCGGACGTTCGCGCAAATACATGCGAGTCACGTGATTGTTCGGGAAGCTCGCCGCCAGTACGGTCCAGCGGGGAAGGTCTCCGTGCAGGGATGCCGGCGTGTTCGGGCCCCGGCTTGATTGCCGATCGTAAACGCTGTTTAAATGATTCCATTGCAGGAAGAACCAGCTCGAGTAGGAGAAACAGGCCAGCCCGACGATCAGCATCGCGCCGCGCACGGACCAGAGCGTGCGTCTATCCGTGCTTCGTCGGGCGGCGAAACCGTGCAGTTTCCAGGCCGCCAGCGCGAACATTACGCAGGCCAGCAGGGGACTGTAAGGCAAAAATCCGAGACCGGCGAAGGGAATCGCCATCCAGCCGAAGGCCATCATGGGCAGCATTTGTCCGATGAAAGGAAGGCAGAGCAAGGCGCCCAGGACGTAGACGCCCGCCAGAATCGCCAGGGCGAATCGGGGCAGGCGTTCATGGAGGGGATAAATCGCTAGAGTTGCGAAGACAAGCCAGAGCGCCCATACCGTACGCGGGGTAAGGCGACCGATGAGCATGGAGTCCATCAGTTCGGTTTCAATGAAAAATGATGTGCCCGCCGCGCCCAGGGTAAGCAATATCATGATGTTCATGGATGCGCGCAGGGTCCGCAAGGCCATGTAAAACCACCCGATGGCGGCGATGCCTCCGCCGCCGACGATGGCCCAGGCGCTCCAGTGTATTTCACCGTTTCGTGAGCCGATGATGTGCGCGAAAGACAAAAGGCCGTAGATGGTCAAAAGCGCGGCACCGATCATGGTGTATGCGACCCAGCGATAGCGCGGCAGGGTCCGACCGAAGATTTGAATGGGAACGCCCAGGAACCGGCTCAGGTGTCCGCGAATATAGCCTTTAGCCGCCGCGTCTTCAAAGAATTGCATTGCTTTCCTCCTCGGAGTCTTCGCTCCGATGAGGTCATTAAGCGGGCGGGCCATGAAACCCGTATGAAGTGAATGTGAAGTGGGAAAAAATTTTCAGGGGGAGGACGCCTTGCGCGCCCTCCCTGTGTCGGATCCGCGGAGATCCTTCCCGGGCCTCTAGAGCACCAGGGAACCGGAGCGGATGAGGTAGGCGAGACGTTCGCGCTGCTTATCATTTAGAAGCGCGTGAATCTCGGTAAGGGACTTCACCACGGTATCGGCCAGGCGATTGGCGCCGTCCTTGCGAAGTTGCGCGCCTTCGCCCGCTCGTTCGGCCTGAAAGCTCTCCTCGGCGATTGAATCGGCGAAGGCGGACAGGGTTCGCCTTTCATCCACGGCGATTTGCGCCCGTTCCGTTTTCAATTCATCCAGGATGCGAGCCAGCTTACCGGTTTGTTCCTCATCCAGGTCCAGTTTGTAGGCCAGGTATCGTAACGGGCGTTTGACGCCGAAACGTCCTCCCATGAAACCTTCGCCTTCTTGTCGGTATCGGCTCCAGCCGCCATGTTCCGCGCCATGGCCGCAATGCCGACCCCATCGGGTCTTGAACATCGTTCTCATATTTTCCTCCAGCGCCGAAGCTTTCGCTTTCGACGGGTAATCGGTCGTGGGAATAATCCTCACGCCGTGACCTTGTGGTCGGTTTAGATGTTAATAATCGGCCTGCCTTGCGGCGATTCTTTTCCGTCCCCTTGCGCGAGGCCCGTTTTCACGCCCGGGTCCAGTCCACCGGGCCGCTTACGTCCAGCAATTTTCCCGGATCTCCGCCCGGAGGGTGGGCCATCTTGCAAACCAAAGGATATTCCGCGCCCGACATGGGTGGGATCGAAAGACCTTTCGGGGCGGCGGTGGTGGCGAGGTTTATAACATGGATGAACGAAGAAGTCAAACGGAAACCACAACCAACAAGTGCGGATCCAACACAACCCTCAGTCTGGATCCGAACATCCGTGGCGGAGATTTATTTTTTTGCCCGGGAAGCGCGAAAAAGTTTCGTCTAACTCCAAGTAGGAAACTGAAATCATGATCTTCTCCACAACAACATCCTCATCGTCAATCCGCGAAAATCGCGGCCGGGAGGAGGTTTGCCCATTCTAAACAAGCAATCATCCTGAAACGATTCGCGTCACGCGAATCCGATCAACCCCCTCCGGCGCGCCGACAGGGGGTTTTTTCATGCCCCGACCTCGTCGCGCCGGCTCATCGCCATGGGCTCAGCCCATAAAAAACAACAAGAGGTACGGAAAAATGAGCAAGAAGCTCTTTGAAAGAGATAAGGTCCACGTAAACGTGGGCACCATCGGTCACGTAGACCACGGCAAGACCACCTTGACCGCGGCCATCACCCATGTGCTGGCGCGCAAGGGCGGCGTGAATTCGGCCGTAGCCTACGAAGACATCGACAATGCGCCCGAGGAACGGGAGCGCGGTGTGACGATCAATCTATCCCATCAACACTATGAGACGGAAAGACGTCACTACGGTCACGTGGACTGTCCGGGACACGCCGACTACGTCAAAAACATGATCACCGGCACGTCCCAGATGGACGCCGCCATTCTGGTCATTTCCCTCGCGGACGGCGCCATGCCTCAGACGCGCGAACACATCATGCTCGCCGCGCAGGTGGGCGTGCCGCGCATGATCGTCTTTCTGAACAAGGTGGACGTCGTGCCCGAGAAAGAGCGCGAGGAGATGACCGAACTGGTCACCGAGGAAGTGCTGGAGTTGCTGACGCGATCCGGTTTCACCCGGGACACGCCCATCGTTACG